>NZ_JBEZBE010000002.1:151653-429682 GCF_040646935.1 Streptomyces sp. NPDC044984 | reverse complement strand
CGCCGGAAGGAGACCACCATGTCCGTTCAACGTTTCACCCCTGAGGGCTTGTTGCAGCCCGCGCCTTACCATCACGTCGCTGTCGGTACCGGCAGTAGACATGTTCACGTTAGTGGGCAGACTTCCAGCCTCGCGGACGGGACACCCGTCGCGCCAGGAGATCTCTCCGGGCAGGTCGCGCAGGCGCTGCGGAACACCGCCCGCGGTCTCGCCGGGGCCGGCGCGACATTCGACGACGTGGTGCGACTGACCGTCTACGTCACCCAGTGGAAGCCGGAGAAGATGGGCGCCTTCATGGCGGGCGTCGAAAGCGTCGCGGACGAGATCGGGCTGCCGCAGCCTCTCCCTCCGTCGTCACTCATCGGCGTCGACTGCCTCTTCGACCCCGGCGTCCTCGTCGAAATCGAAGCCACCGCCCTCGTCGACTGACAGTGAGGATGCGACGTGGTGACGCTGCGGGTGGGTCTGACCCTCCGGCCGACTGACGTCTCGACTGTCCTGTTCGGGATGTGTCGGCTCGCCGGGCGTCACCACGCACGCGGCCGGAGTCATGGTCGTCGAGGTGGACCGCCCCGGACCGCAAGACGCGGCGGATGAAGGGCTCAACGCGACGCTTCACGCCCTGCAGATCCACTGATCCACCGCAGGAGTGCCGGGGCCGCGGAGGCGCCTCGGTGCACGGCAGGCCCCGCGACGTATCGGCGACATCCCACGCGGCCCGGGGCATGTCCACGTACCCCCGCGGCATCACCGGGGTGCTGTTCGAAACGCTCGGCACGTTTCCGGCGGCGCCCCGGTACTCCTGCTGTGGACGGCGATTTCCACCGCCGAAGGAGCGACGGAGCCGAACGGTTCGAGGACGACGGGGAGCTCAGTGATCGGGGTTGGCGGATTGCGTGGACTCGCCGGGCGCGACAAGTCCTGCCCCGTAGGCGAGGACGACGTCGGGCTGGAGGCGGCGGACGGCTTCGACGGTCTTGGCTCCGTCCCCGGCCTGGCCGACCACCTCGATACCGCGTGCGGTCAGGGTCAGGCGGAAGCCGGTGCGGACCATGTCCTGGTCGTCGCCGCCAGCTCTGGTGGCGAACCGCTCTGGCCGGCCGCCGAGGAAGCCGGCGAACCGGTGGCGGAACCGGCTCAAGGACTGCTGCGGGCGGCGTACTGGCGCGGTGCGAGACGGCCTGTCGGGGATTGCGCACTGAGACGTGGTGACCGCCCGTATTCATGGGACGCCTGGCGCGTTGTCGGGCCGACTTGTGCAGCGGCCGCTTCACGGCTCCCTGCGTGGGCGATGCAACTGACGCCCGCTTGACGCTCTGAGTGTGCGCCAGCCTGGCCGCGAGTCGAAAGAATGGGGTCTGACCTGGCATTTTCCGAGAAGGGCTCAGGCTGACATGTTCCCGATGACCCACCACGTGGAGTGCGTGGCGATTCTGGAGCCTACTGCAAAGGGGCTCTGAGCTGCGGCTTTCCGGCGCCGAGGACCTCGGCGCCACGGGCGTACGCATCGGTGCCGTACCAGCCGACCCGCCGGACGACGGCACGTTCTCCTCGACGGCCGACGCGGCGGCGGCCTGGACCGGGTCCACGGTCGCGGTCGTGCACCTCCACGCCACCACGTGGCAGGCCGAAGTCAGCCGGTCGCCGCGCCCCCGGCCTTGGCGATGAGCATGTCCAGAAGCGAGAGCAGCGCACCGCGCGCGTCGTCACGGAGGCGGGCATCGAGCAAGTGGATGGGTGTGTTCGGGTCACGCAGATGCAGCGCCGCCCTGATCTCCTCGACGGTGTAGGGCTGTTCGCCGTGGAAACAGTTCGCGGCGACCAGGAACGGAACCCCTCGGTTCTCGAAGAAGTCGACGGCCGGGAAACTGCGGTCGAGGCGTCGTGTGTCGACAAGGACAATCGCCCCGAGTGCCCCGTTCAGCAGGTCGTCCCACATGAACCAGAAGCGCTCCTGGCCAGGTGTGCCGAACAGGTAGAGCACGACCTGTGCGTCGGTGAGGGTGATGCGGCCGAAGTCCATCGCGACGGTGGTGACCGCCTTGGACTCGATGCCGTCGAGGTCGTCGACGCCGACGCCCGCGCTCGTCAGCCGCTCCTCGGTGCGCAACGGCTCGATCTCGGAGACCGTCTCGATCAGGGTCGTCTTGCCGACGCCGAATCCCCCAGCGATGAGGATTTTGACGGGGTCCGCTTCATGGGCAGGGGCGTCATATCCAGGCAAGGTTGTCCCTAATTTTCATGAGCAGGTGCACATTGGTGGTCTCGGCCCCTTCCAGGGGTGGCCGGTGCTCGATCAGCCCCCGGTCCGCGAGTTCGCCGAGAAGAAGCGTCATGGGAGTGAGGCGCATGTGCATGCGCGCCGCGATCTCGGCGACCGCCAGGCCGCCCGGAGGCGAGCACATCGCGAGGATGGCCTGCCACTCGCTGGGCAGGCCGCTGTGGCCGTCCGCGACGGCCACCGCCGTGATCGTGGTGTCCATGGTGAGGGCGGTGTGTGCAGCCGCCGTACGTCCATCGGTCAGCGCGTACAGCCGCGTCCGGCGGTGGCCTCCCTCTCCCGGCCTGGGCTCGTCCGCCATTACGACGGCTGCGCCTGGCCGCGATCAGGTGTGCTCAGCCACTCACCGAGTGCCTGGGCGGTGCGCACGGCTTCACCGCCCAGCTCCCCCAGCCGCGCCTTGCGGGAGGTCACCACGATGAGCGTGCTGCCCTCCCCGCACCCGACGATGCAGAGATAGCAGTCGTCCATCTCGACCAGCTGGCGGATCACCCGGCCGCCGTCGACCTCCCTGGATATCGCCTTCATCGTGGAAGCGATGCCGGAGGACGCGGCGGCTATGCGCTCCGCCTGGTCCCGTTCCAGCTCGTACGAGCTGAGCTTGATCCCGTCGTTGGACAGGAGCACGGCTCCCTTGATGCCGGCGATCCTGCTCAGGTTGTTGTCCAGGACGCTGTAGATCATGTCGTTCGTTGTCGTCATGGCTGATCCTGTCGGAGTTCTTCTTCCACTGTCTGAGTCCCGTGTTCGTAGTCCGCCCAGGCGTCGGCCACTTCTTCGGGTGTCGCCGCGTCCTGGTGGACGCCGGTCTCCGGTGCGTGCGGCGCGCGGAGCTGCTCGGCGATGTGAGCCTGTGGGATCCGCTCGGGGAGGGCCGGCTTCGCGTCACCGTTCCGTGCCGGGGAAGGAACCGGCGGCTTGCTCTTCACCGGCCGCTCGGGCAGGCGCTCCGGCGTCCTGCGGGCGGCCGACCCGGTCTTCGCGTGCAGGACCAGTTCGGGCTTGCGTTCGTCGAACGGGCCCGGTGCCGGGGCGGGCATCGCCGCGCGCGGCGCTTCCTTTCCCGCCCGGACCGGTTCGGTCGGCACGAGGAGTTCCTTGGGGAGGATCACCACGGCCGACGTCCCCCCGTACACCGAGCGGCGCAGCGTCACTGTGGCCCCGAGCTGTTCGGCGATGTGGCCGACCACGAACAGTCCGAGCCGGTGCGCGTTCTCCGCCAGGACGGAATACGGCGGGGCCGAGTGCAGACGCCCGTTCATCTCCTCGTAGGTGGCGGCGGTCACCCGAGGCCCGCGGTCCTCGATGTCGACCGACAGCCCGTCCGTCACCAGTTCGGCACGGATGACCACCTTCGACTGCGGCGGGGAGAACCGGGTGGCGTTGTCCAGGAGTTCTGCCAGGAGGTGGCTGATCTCGCTGATCACCCGCGGTGCCACGCTGATCTCGTCCAGGGCCTGGCGCTCGATCCGCCGGAAGTCCTCGACTTCCGCCGCGGCTTCGCGCAGCAGGTCGGCGACGCGCATGGGCTCGGTGTGCGGATCGGGGATCTCCCCACCTGCCAGGATGAGCAGGTTCTCGATCTGCCGCCGCATACCCACCGTCAACTGGTCGGATCGCATCAACCGGGCGAGAAGCTCCTCGTCGTGCCCGAAGGCGTCCTGCAGTTCGTCGGTGAGGGCCAACTGGCGGCTGACCAGGTTTCCGGTGCGCGAGGCGATGCCCGCGGCGAACATACCGAAACCCTGACGCTCGGCCGCGAGCCGTGCATGCCCGTCGACGGATACGGAGACGACCCGGGCGAACGCGTCGCTGATACGTCCGACCTCGTCCCGGTCTCCGCTCACCGCGGGCAGCGCGTCGACGTCGACGCGCTGCCCGCGCTGGAGCCGGGCAACGACATCCGGCAGCGTGTCCTCGGCAACGGCCACCGTACGTTCGTGCAGACCGCGCAGGCGGCGGAGCACGGAGCGCGTGGTGAGCACGATGACGGCCGCGACGGCGATGACGGCTGCGCCGTTTCCGACGATCAGCCAGATGACCTCGTTCTCCAACTGCGTGGCCTTGGCGTCGGCGTGCACGAGCAGGGCTCGCCCCTGTTCCGCGTTGAGCGCGGCAAGGCGCGGCGCGAACTCGTCGTACGCGGCCTGCCAGGCGTCAGCTTCCTCGGGCAGCTCGATGCCGGAGGCGGTGCTCTGGTGGTCGGAGATGACCACGTCCTCGAGACGGACCTTCGTCTTCCAGCCGTCCGACGCGAAGACCTGGTCGTAGGCCGCTTTGTCCTCGGCCGTCAGATACGGCGCGACCCACTCGTCGTACTGGTACCGCTGGGATCCGACGGAGTTGACGAATTCGGCGAACCCGGAAGGGCTCAGACGCCTGGACGGCCCGGCCATCGCGAGGATGGTGGTCTCGCGTGCCACCATCTCGGTCACCGTGAACACCGTGACGACCAGGCCGCTCTCCTGGATGAGCTCGGCGTCTTCCGCATGGCTGAACTCGTTCTGGTACACCCGGATGATGCGGTCGACGAGGTCGGAGTAGTAGCCGATCGTCCGGTCCGCGTCCCCGCTGCGGGCGTCCGCGCGCTCGCGGAACGCGGCCAGATCCGCGAGGCTGTGCTTCAGCTCCGCGACGTAATGATCGTCCTCGCGCCCGGTCGCCGCCAGAGCTCCGTCCGCCGCCCGGCGGAACTCGTCCGCGGCCCGGTCCGTGGCCGCGCGCTGTTCGCGCAGCTCCTTCTCGGACACGGAGTCGCTCGCCCACCGTGTGGCGGTCATCGTCCGCTCAGCCTGCAGTTCGACCATCAGCCTGGTCAGGGGTGCATCGGTCCGCTCAGCGACTGCCACATCAGCGCGTAGTTGCTTTGACTGGTGCACCAGCGGCTGTGCGGTCATGGCCACTTGGGCACTCATCGCCAGAATGGGGACGATGGCCAGCCAGATGAGCAGCGTACGCAGGCGCAGAGTGCGCCGCCGACGAGTCGCCGGCTGCCCTCGTGTGCCTTCGGGTTCTATGGGAGACATCAATCCTCGGAGAGCGGGAAACCAGGGGGACGGCCCGACCGCCGAGACCGGACGCAGTCCTGGGTTCAGGACCGGGGGAAGTCCGGTTCGGCTTTGACGCGACGTGATGTACCGATCATAACCAGCCACACCGGGGAAACGGAGAGATGGCTTCCGCTGGTCACATGTGGTAGGGGCGACGAAGCATTGCACGCAGAGGACGTCTGACCGCCCACGAGGGACAGCCGACAGCCGGCTTGTGCATAGGGCGCAAGCCGGTGATCGGTCATCACGTCGTCCGGCCCCATCGGTGACGACGGAGCGCATGCCGGAGGAGTCTCATAGCCGCTCCCGGGTCGTCCGGTCGCGGACGCCCAGGACGTCACCCGCACGGACTCGGTGCGCGGCACGTCCCGGGTGCTCCGATCCGCTTCAGCCGCCGATGGGCGTGACCCCTGAGGGAGCCGGGACCAGTCGGTACCCGCCGTCCTCGCGCAGCACGTGTCCGGCGGTCGGCGGCGGGAAGTGGCTCCCCAGCAGGAGAGTCGACGTACCGGCCAGTGAGCCGAGCACCTGGTTCCGGGTCCTGGCCGCGAGTTCGGGAGCGACGTCCACACAGCTGCAGAGCTCCGGATGCGCCATCTGGACCGGGTGGTGGATGCTGTCGCCGGTGACCAACGCGGTCTCGCCACGGCTGCTCAGTTCCACCGCCACCTGCCCCGGTGTGTGGCCGGGGGTGGGCAGCAGACGGATGCCCGGCGCGACCTCCGTGCCCTCGTCCGCGACATCGACGAGGTCGAACAGACCTGCTTCCCGGACGGGATGGACCGAGTCCCGGAACATCTGCCGGCGCGCCTCCTCCATGTCGACACCCGCCCAGTAGTCCCACTCGGTGCGTGAGGTGAGATAGCGCGCGTTCGGGAAGGTGGGCACCCAGGCGTCGCCCTCGGCACGCGTGTTCCACCCCACGTGGTCGGTGTGGAGGTGGGTCAGGACCACGAGGTCGACGCTCTCCGGCGCGAAGCCCGCCGCCCGTAGCCGTGCTTCGTAGTCGCTGTTCAGGTCGTGCCAGGCGGGGTTGGCGCGCCGCTTCCCGTTTCCGATGCCGGTGTCCACCAGCACCCGCATGCCGTCCACCTCGACGGCGAAGCTGTGACTCGCCAGGCGCAGGACGCCTTGTTCGTCGGCGAATTCGGGGCTCAGCCAGGGAGTCCGGTTCACGAGGTCGGTGGTCGCCCCGGGCAGCAGCCACGGACCGGTCCGGGCGGGCAGGACCACTTCGTCGATGCGTCGCACGATGTGGTTGCCCACCGTCCAGGAGGAGGCGGGGGGAGTAGCGGACTTGGTCGTTTGCGATGAGGTGAACACGGCGACTTTCCTTACCTGTCGTGGGTCGCGAGGACGGAGACGTCTGGAGCGGGTGTGTCGGGTGAGGCGGATGTGCAGTTGCTCGTCGCCGGGCGGGAGTGGGTGTCCGGGGACGGTGTCCGGCGCCGACTGCGCAGCGGCGCGGTCAGCGTCGCGACTGCGACGGTCGCCAGTACGGCCACGCAGCCGGCATGGGCCAGTGCTGCCGCACGCAGCCCGAAGCCGGCGGTGAGGGCGCCGGCGCCGATGGCGGGCAGACTCATCGCCAGGTAGCTGAGTACGTGATAGGAGGCGAGCGTGCCGCCCTTCTCCCGGGCCGGGACCGAGTCGACGACCGCGCGCAGCGCACCCTGGGAGACGGCTCCGAAGCCGAACCCGGCCAGCGCCGCCCCGGCGAAGAGGAGTACGGGGCCGGCGAGGTGGAGGGCACCCAGGGTCAGGGCGGCCGCCGGAACCACCGCGCAGCTCCCGAGAAGAGCGGAGACGTCGGGACGCATCCTGCGCGTGAAGTACACCGTCGGGGCGGCGACGGCCGTGAGCGTGAAGAAGACCGTGCCGCCGGCGTATTCGGGTCCGCCGGGGGAGACGAGCCGTGTGAGGCCCGGTCCCAGGGACGCGTAGAAGCCGCCGAGTGCCCAGACGGCGACGACGCCGGCGCCGTGGAGCAGGAGAGCGTGGGCGGCCGCCGACGGCAGCGCCAGGTGGGGCCGCGTCGAGCGCAGTGCTCCGGGACGGCGGCGGACGGTCTCGGACGTCGAGACGAGGGCGATGGCCTGCGCGGCGAACACGGCGATCAGGGCCGCGTACACCGTGATCGTCGGAACGGGGGCGAAGCGCACCACGAGGGTGGCTGCCAGGACGCCGGCCGCCATGCCCGTCACCGGCGCGATGCTGTTGGCCAGAGCGGGGCGACCGGGCCGGGCGGGATCCTCCAGGTCGAGGAGAGCCGCACCTGCCGCGCTGGTCGCCGCGCCGGTCGCGATGCCCTGCAGCACGCGGGCGCCGATCAGGGTGGTCAGGCCGTCGGCCGTCGCGAACAGTGCCATGGAGGCGACCTGGACCGCGAGCGCGCCCAGGAGCACGGGGCGGCGTCCGACATGGTCGGAAAGCGTTCCGGTCGTCAGCAGTGCGATCAGGAGCGCCAGGGCGTAGGCGCTGAAGACCACAGTGATGTCGAGGGACGACAGCTGCCACTGAGCCTGGTAGCGGGGGTACAGCGGGGTCGGCGCGCTGGACGCGGCGAGCAGCGCGATCAGGATCGAGGCGTGCAAGGCGAACGGCAGGCGTCCGGATGGGGAGGTGCGGGGAGGCGCGAGGCCCGCGGGGGCGCTCTGCATGAGGGTCCTTCCCGTGCTAAAAGCGATTGGTTTGCTTTAAGTCACCGTAGGTCCTACGATCGACTAAAGCAAATAATTCGCTTTTACGGTGGTCGGAGGTCCTGTACCAGCCCCGGCCCGTCGCGCCGCACAGATCCGGAAGGAAGCCATGACCAGCGAACTCACCCCCCAAGAGGCAGCCCGAGGGGCGCTGCGGGCGGGGCTCCCCCTCGGGGACGGCCGACACGAAGGAGTGGCCATGACGGCCAACCACATCCACTCCGTGATCAGCACGTTGCGCGAGCTCGACTTCGGCGAGATCCCTCCCGCGTCCTCCTACCGAGCCGTACAGGGGAACGCCGATGCAACCGTTTGAGCTGTCGCTGACCGAAGCCTCCCGTGCGGTGCGCGCACGGGAGCTGTCCCCCGTCGAACTCACCGAATCGGTGCTCGCCCGTATCGCCGCCGTCGAAGGACGACTGGGCGCCTACGTCACCGTCGCCGCCGACGCGGCCCTGGCCGCAGCGGTCCGCGCCGAACGGGAGATCTCCGGCAGCGGACCGCGCGGGCCGCTGCACGGGATCCCCATGGCGCTCAAGGATCTGATCGACGCGGAGGGGATGCCCACCACGGCGAGCTCGCGCGTCCGGGCGGGGCACGTGGCGGAACGCGACAGCCGGGTGGCCGAACGGCTCGGCGCCGCCGGGGCCGTCCTCCTGGGCAAGACGCACACGCACGAGTTCGCCTACGGCCTGACCACTCCGCAGACGAACAACGCCTGGGACCACAGCCGGGTCGCGGGCGGGTCGAGCGGCGGCTCGGCGGTGGCTGTCGCCGCCGGCGGGGCGACGTTCGCCATGGGCACGGACACGGGCGGTTCCATCCGGGTCCCCGCGGCCCTGAACGGCGTGGTGGGCCTCAAGCCGACCTACGGCCTGGTCCCACGCACAGGCGTGACCTCGCTGTCCTGGTCCCTGGACCACGTGGGTCCTCTCGCCCGCACCGTCCAGGACGTCGCGCTGGTGCTGTCGGCGACCGCCGACCACGATCCGCGCGACCCGGCGAGCGTGCCCGGCCCGATGCCGGACCGCTTCCCGGGAGGCGACCTGCGGGGACTGAAGGTCGGCGTACCGCGGAACCACTACTTCGACCGGGTCACGCCCGAGGTCGAGGAGTCCGTGCGCGGCGCGATCGAGCGGCTGGCGGAGCTGGGGGCGGAGCTCGTCGACGTCGAGATCCCGATGGCGCGTCACATCCGGGCCGTCCAGTGGGGGCTGATGGTTCCCGAGGCCACCGCCTACCACGAGCGGTCGCTGCGGGCCACCCCCGACCTGTACGCGGCGGACGTTCGCGTCCTGCTGGAGGCCGGCGCACTCACCTCTGCGGGCGACTACCTCCGCGCCCAGCGGGCCCGCACCATGATGCGAGACGCCTGGGCTCTCATGTTCGACGAAATAGACGTCCTCGCCGCGCCGACGGTGCCGATGACCGCCGCCGAGGCGGGGCAGGAAGCCGTCGAGTGGGCCGATGGCACGACCGAGGCCGTGTCGGACAGCTACGTCCGCCTCTGTGCCCCAGCCAACATCACCGGCGTCCCGGCCCTCACCCTGCCGGTCGGTCACGACCGCGCCGGACTGCCGATCGGTATGCAGCTGATGGCGCGCCCCTTCCACGACGCGACGGTGCTCCGTGTGGGCCGGGTCTACGAGGAGTCGGTGGCCGGCGCGGGGCGGCTCGCTCCCCTCGCTGCCTGAGGGAAGGCGGACGTTCCGGCCGGCACGCGGTCGCGTCGCCGCTGGGGCGTCCGCCGGGCTCGGGCACCCGGATGTGCAGCCCCGCGGGTCGCCGACGCCGGCCACCGCCTAGAAGCAACAAAATCGCATTAAGGTGGACCGCATGAGTCCCAGGCCCATGGTTCGCCCCGGCGGGCGCAGCGCACGCGTACAGGAGTCCGTCCACGCGGCGGTACGTGAACTCGTGGGGGAGGTGGGCCGCGACGCGCTCACGGTCCCGATGGTGGCCGCTCGGGCGGGCGTGACCCCCTCCACCATCTACCGTCGTTGGGGCGACCTGCAGGAACTCCTGTCCGACGTGGCCGTCGAACGACTGCGCCCGGAAACGGGTCCGGCCGATCTCGGAAGCCTGCGGGCCGATCTCGACGCGTGGGCGGAACAGTTCCTCGACGAGATGGCCTCGCCGCCGGGGCGCGCCTACATCCGGGACGTCCTGCTCGGCGACCCCGACGGAACCAATGCCGGTCAGTGTTCGGCGTATGCCGCAGAGCAGATCGACGCCGTGTTGGCCCGTGCGGTGCAGCGGGGGGAGCCGGTGCCCGAGACGGAACTGCTGATCGACCGTGTCGTGGCGCCAATCATGTACCGCATCCTCTTCCGCCCCGGCCGACTGGACGCCGCATACGCGCGCGAACTCGTGACGAACGCCGTGTACGCCCAGCAGATCGAGGCCGGCGCTCGCCCCACCCGGGCCGCCGCCCCCGGGCGCTCGAAGAAGAAACCCGACAGCTGACCACTTCGCTCATCGGGCGGTCCGGCCACCGGGCCGTGGAGGCCAAGCGGCCGGCTGTACCGGCAGGGGTCCTGAAATCCCCGGCAATGACCGACCAGAACGTAGCCCTTGGGCGTGACGCCCGTTTGACGCTCCGTGCGCGCGAAGGGTCCTTCTGCGGAGCAGAAAACGGCCCCTGAGCTGGTGTCATATGAAATCCATCCTGCCGGGGCATCTTTCCGATGA
This sequence comes from Streptomyces sp. NPDC044984, assembly GCF_040646935.1. NCBI lineage: Bacteria > Bacillati > Actinomycetota > Actinomycetes > Kitasatosporales > Streptomycetaceae > Streptomyces > Streptomyces sp. NPDC044984. Next base: position 418,961 of record NZ_JBEZBE010000002.1, on the reverse strand, counting down.
CGCACCACGTGGAGTGCGTGGCGATTCTGGAGCCTGCGGCAAAGGGCTCCTGACCTGCGTTTTTCTGTTCCTGTCAAGCTCGGGGGCCGGGCCGGCCTGTTTTCGTGGGTGCGTCACGCGGACTGTGTCGAGTTGCCGGAAGAAGCTGTTGACCTGCTGCTTCCTGGGCTTGCGTGGGGGGCACGGATGCATCGCCCCGACCCCGCACCGGGGGAGCGGAATCGCCGCGACGCTCCCTCTGGCGGGTCGTCAGGCGAGTGGATGGCGCCGGTCTGCCGGCGGGCCGCATTCCGTAGGGTCTCGGCGGGCAGCTCACTTGGTGGGCCACATCGTCGGGGTTCACGGGACGGGGCGCGATGGAGGGGCAGTCCTCCGACGAAGGCGCCCAGCCGGCGTGCGGTGTCCGGATCGCAGTGCTTCTCGAAGTGGGCGCGGCTGCGGTGTGCCCATTCGTGGGCGGGTTCCCGGTAGACGGTTTGGCGGGCGGCAAGGGCGTACAGCTCCTGGGCGAGGACGAGGCTTGACGCCGGCGCCGGTGGTTGAGGGGTGCCCCGGGGAACTTCCCGCCGACCACCCGCAGGCGGGCCGGCTCGAAGTCCTCGTCCGCAACCGGCTCAAGCGCCCTCAGCACCGGCCCGGCACCCTCGACGGCTTCATGGCCGCACCGGCCCGACCCCCGACGATCCAGCGTCACCCTGACAAGCCGAAGTCAGTGCGGAGCCTGCGGTAAAGGGGATCTGACCTCCGATTTCTCCGGATCGCTGAGGTTCACCGGTGGTTGCTCGACCTGTTTTCCGAGATGCACGACGCGGGGTGCACCGCTTGTCGGCAGGAAGGCCCTGACCTGCGGCTTTCAACCGGTGCCGCGATGGTGAGGAGCGATGCGCCCGATCCCCCGCGAGAACAGCGCGGGGAGTGCCGGCGCTCACCTGACGCTCTTTCCGGAGGGCGGGGTCAGGGGAGGCCGGCGCAGGCAGCGTCGGGTGCTGGTCGAGGTCCGAGGAACATGCCCGGTGGATCGTGCGCCGAGCTTCCTCCCCGCTGGTTTGTGCCTGGACCGGGAGGCGGCGAGACGGTGCCGGTGCCGGTGGCGTGCCGGGGCCGTGGGTCCGATGTCGGCTGTTGGGCGGCGGGGATCGGAGTCCTGCTGGTGACCACGCCGGATCCCCGACCGGGACGGGAACGTGCGGCTTGACCAACGCGACAACCGTACGGGCGGACGCCCGCGGTGGCGCGCGGCGCTGCGGCGGATCCTGTTCGACCCGCTGTCGGCAGCGTCCAGTGGAGGCACAGGACCGGCAGGACCCGCACCCTCGGCGAGGGACGTCACGAGGTGACGTTCGCCAGCGGCAGCACCGTCGTCACCAGCCTGCTGGTCGGCGCGGACGGCGCCCGGTCGCGGAACGCCGATCGTCTCGAGCGGCCGGGGGAGAGGCGCAGCGGTGATGTGAACGACAAGGCCGGTTCCGGTGGCAGCCGGCGCTTTGGACGCACGGGCCGGGGACCGTACCGCACCGGCCTTGGTGTTCGTCTGCCGCTGGGGTGGCTCCGCCGACACATGGAACGACGTGATCGGTGATCTGCCGCCCGGGCGGGCGACGGTCCGCTTCGACCGATGCGACTGGGGCGCCTCGCGGGTTCTGCCCGGCCCTTGGTCACCTCGTCCAGCCCGCCGACGGCCTCGGCAGCCGTCGTGAGGCTCGTTCGACGCTCCGGCCGGTCCGAAGATCGGTGCGCAGGTCTGAGAACGTGATCCGACCTGCCGTTCGGCGCGCCCCACGCTTCCTGGAATGTTGCGCTCCGGCTGGGTCAATACCTGTGCCCGCGGGGTGAGATTTCAATGGAATACGCAGACAGATTCTCTGCCGCAATAAGTGAACTCGGATTCTTCCCCGCACGCAGGCCGCTGCGGCGTGCTACTGTCGATCCCAGTTGCAGTTGTGGTTCCCGAAAACTTCAAGTGTCTCCGGCTCGGCTCCTGTGCCACTGGAAGCGCTTTTGTATATCCGGTCTTTTTCCGGGCGGGGTGATCATCGCGGCGACGCGGGGTCCGCACAGTGTGGGCCCCGAGGCACTGCCCCGAAGGAGAAATGACATGGCTGCTGGTACTGTGAAGTGGTTCAACGCGGAAAAGGGTTTCGGCTTCATCGAGCAGGACGGTGGCGGCGCCGACGTGTTCGCCCACTACTCGAACATCGCCTCCCAGGGCTTCCGTGAGCTGCTCGAGGGCCAGAAGGTGACCTTCGACATCGCGCAGGGTCAGAAGGGCCTGACGGCCGAGAACATCGTTCCCTCCTGACGCTGACGCGCATTTCGTAGCTGGGACCCGCATCCTTTGGGGTGCGGGTCCCAGCTGCTTGCGTTTCCCGTAGCTGTTTCTCCTGTGGACGACAACCAGGAAAACCGTATGCTCACCGCATGCGAAGCATCCTTCAAGGGTGCGCGCAACCCGTCATGACCTCATCGCGGTGGACGCCCGAACATTGCGTCCACTTTGCGTCACTCATTTCAGCGCCTGTGCGCGTACGGATTTCCGTCGGCCAGATGCGCTGTCGCGTTCCACCGGCCCGTTCTTGCAATTCTCCGTGCTGCTCATCGCTGCGGGAATTCCTTGATATGTGCCGCATCGAGGAAGGTTCCGCATGAACCGCACACGTACGAACGACCGTTTCGCCCTTGCCCGTAAGGGCGGTGCCGACTCCGGAAGGGGTGGCAGCCGATTCGGTTCGTCGGCCCCGAACCGGTCGGGCAGCTCGAGCCGTTCCGGCGGTTACGGACGCCGGCCTGCCGCGATTCAGGGAGAGTTCGCCCTCCCCGAGACGGTCACTCCCGCGCTTCCCGCCGTGGAGGGCTTCGCCGATCTCGACATGCCCAAGGAGCTGTTGGCCGCGCTGGGGTCGCAAGGCTTGACCGTGCCGTTCCCGATCCAGGCCGCGACCCTGCCGAACTCCCTCGCCGGGCGGGACGTCCTGGGCCGTGGCCGCACCGGCTCCGGCAAGACCCTCGCCTTCGGTCTGGCGCTGCTGGCCCGTACGGCCGGGCAGCGCGCCGAGGCCCGGCAGCCGCTGGGACTGGTCCTCGTACCGACGCGTGAGCTGGCGCAGCAGGTCACCGATGCGCTCACCCCCTACGCCCGCTCAGTGAAGCTGCGGCTGGCCACCGTGGTGGGCGGGATGCCGATCGGCAGGCAGGCGAGCGCGCTGCGCGGTGGCGTCGAGATCGCCGTCGCCACACCGGGACGTCTCAAGGACCTCGTCGACCGCGGCGACTGCCGGCTGGACCAGGTGTGCGTCACCGTCCTCGACGAGGCCGACCAGATGGCCGACATGGGCTTCATGCCGCAGGTCACCGCCCTGCTCGACCAGGTCCGCCCCGAGGGTCAGCGCATGCTGTTCTCCGCCACCCTCGACCGCAACGTCGACCTGCTCGTGCGCCGCTACCTCAGCGACCCCGTCGTGCACTCCGTCGACCCCTCGGCCGGCGCGGTCACGACGATGGAGCACCACGTGCTGCACGTCCACGGCGCCGACAAGCACACGGCCACCACCGAGATCGCCGCGCGTGACGGCCGCGTGATCATGTTCCTCGACACCAAGCACGCCGTCGACCGCCTCACCGAGCACCTCCTGAACAGCGGGGTACGGGCCGCCGCCCTGCACGGCGGGAAGTCGCAGCCGCAGCGCACCCGCACGCTGACGCAGTTCAAGACCGGGCACGTCAACGTGCTGGTGGCGACCAACGTCGCGGCGCGCGGCATCCACGTCGACAGCCTCGACCTCGTCGTCAACGTCGATCCGCCCACCGACCACAAGGACTACCTCCACCGCGGTGGCCGCACGGCCCGCGCCGGCGAGTCCGGCAGCGTCGTCACCCTGGTCACCCCGAGCCAGCGCCGCGCCGTGACCCGCCTCATGGCAGCGGCCGGCATCGTCCCGCAGACCACCCAGGTCCGCGTCGGCGGGGAAGCCCTGCACCGCATCACCGGAGCCCAGGCCCCCTCCGGCGTCCCGGTCGTCATCACCGCACCGGTGGCCGAACGCCCCAAGAAGCGCGGCGCGACCTCACGCGGCCGACGCCGTCCCGCTTCGGCGGCCCACCGTGCGTCCGTACGGCAGTCGACCGTCGGTACGGCGGCGTAGAACCTTCGTGATCAGAAAGCCGGCCCATCCCCGCAGGAGGCACCCTTTGACGCTGGTCCAGACGCAGTTCCGCCCGGAGAGTGCCCACCGCGTGCACGGCACGGTGGCCGACACCATGGAAGCGGCCGGACCGCAGGTCTGGGAGGACATGACCGTGGAGGTGGCACTGTCCGTGATGGCCGCCGCCCGTACGGCTCACCTGATCGTCTGCGACGACGACGGTCTGTGCACCGGTCTGGTCACCCGGGCCCGGCTCACGGCCGTTCGTGACAGCTCCCGGTACACGGACCGGATCTGTCTGCGTGACATCGCCGACGTCATCGCTCCCTTCGCCTCGCCGCTGACCACGAGGGCCGAAGCCGAGCGTGCGATGCGGCGCCGCCGGCTCGGGGCCCTGCCCGTGGTCGACGGACAGGGCAACGCTCTGGGCGTCCTCGCCCTCTCCCGCTGAACCGCTTCACGGCGGTCGGCCCCGTCCCTCCTTCTCCCCGTGAGGCATCATGCGCTGTGTCATCGCCCGCTTCCCGTTCGACCTGACCAAGAGCGGCGTACTGGAATCGATGAAGGACATCAGGCCCGAACCGGTCACCGGCGAGTCCGTGATCATCGGACGACGCCACTACCCCGCCAAGCAGGTCGGCGAGGTCGTCACCCGCCAGGACCGCCGTGATTTCAGCGTCGGCGAGGTCCTGCGGGCCATGTCCCGGCTCGGCTTCACCTGTCGCGCCCTTCCCGAGACCGCACCTGCGCGCGTGGACAGCCCGTTGCAGCGGGCTTCCGCGATGCTCGGCACCCCCTTGTCCGGCTGACCAACGGGACGAGCAGGGACCGAACAGAGCAGTGAGGGCCCTACCGGTACATACCGGTAGGGCCCTCACTGCGTGACGTGCCGCTCCCGGCGCGGCGGTGGGTCAGTGGTCGGAGTAGCTGAAGTCCCCCACGGTCCAGGCGCTGACGTCCTCGATCGCGATGCGGTACATCCCGCCCGTCTCCGGGATCCCCACCGTGCCCTGCAGGATCCGCGCGACGTGGAAGTGCAGATGCGTGGGCGGCCCCTCCTTCTTCGCGGGGGTGTCGAAGACGGCGGAGAACTCGCCCAGGTGTGCGGAGTCCATCAGCACCTCCGACACCCTCTGCCTCCACACGGCTTCGGGAGCCAGCCGACCGGTGATGACAGCACCACCGGTGACCACGGTCAGGGACATCTGATTGCTCTGCCCGGACTCCACGAGGGCGGCGATGTCAACGATCAGCTCGTCAGGTTTCGGCATGAGATCGAATTCTATGCCTTGGTCCGTCCGGGCGTCCCGGCCGGTGGCATCACCGGCCGGGACGGGGCGCACACGGCTCGCCCGGTGCCGCACCACGGGGCCGGTGGGTTCGTATGCGCGGCACCTGTGAGCCGGGGGTCGTGGACGGCCACCTCGATGGTCAACGGGTGGGTCGTCCGTTCCCGCGCGCAGGTGCCCCGTCGTGGCGCGGAGCGTCGGTGGCGAGCCCGGACGCGATCAGGACCGCGGTGTCCGAGGCTCGCCCGGGGCATTGGTCGGCTGCCGTTCGGCTGCCGCAGGTCTTCGACGAGGACGTGTGCGGCTTCGCGTGTGTCGGCAACGGCCGCGGTGGAACGGACAGCCGTGGCGTTGGCGGACACCGTGCTCATCAGGATCATTCCGGCCCCGGCCTTTGTCCCGCCCGCCCCTGCGCTCCACCCGCCGACCCAGGAGCCACCGTGTTCGCCGGAGGGGCTGAGGATCGCGGTCGGCGGCGCGCCGCGCCGGTCGGCGGCGTCACGGAAAGCTCGGCGGGTGGCTCTGGGTCCCGTCCGTGCGGCGGGTTGCGCTGCGGACGGCCCTCAGCCGCACAGATCGCCTCATCGGGAGTCTTCCCCGTCCGACGGCAGTAAATCTGTAGTTGTGGGGATAGACATTCGGATGCTCCACGGCTACGATTTCTCTCGTAGCCGAGATCTAACAAGGCCCGGCAGGCGCGAACTGCCGGGCAGCAGTCCCTGTGTGGCGGTGCGGTGGTGGAGTTCCGAAGCCAGGTTGTCGTACGACGGTGACGGGACTGACGACCGGACCGGGTGGCCCGAAGTGATGAGGGGCCGCCGTGAGCAGGACCGCAGTTGATGCGGTCGCGGTACCAGCAGTGCTGTATCGAGTGGTGCCCCGGTGAAGGCGTTGGACTGCGGACGCGCGCGCCGGGGGTCCGGTGGTGGGGTTCCGAGCCAGAGCAGACGCAGGACGGGCGACGGGGCCGACTGCCGGAGGGTGGCGCTGTGCAAGGTCACCAGCAGTTCGCGGTATCAGCAGTACGCAATCCCTGTTTGCAAGTGATTGGTTTCGAGGGAAGAACGGAGGAGTCGAGCACCATCGGGATCACCCGGGCGGAAGACACGAGCTCGGGTACCGCAGGACATCGATAGGCAGGTGGTCTCCGGTCACGCATCCGCGATCCCCGCACCCCCGTCGGAGTATCAGGCGGCTGGGCGGGAACAGTAGGCCGGCGCAGCACTAGGGCCGGCAGATGGTGTTGCAGTTCCTTCGGGGCCTTGGTGTCGTACGGCACCAAGGCCCCTCCATGTGTTGCACAGAGAGGCGAGATGACAGCAGACGAGTCGCTGAGCCGTCTCGACGACGACGATTTCCCCGCCTACACCATGGGCCGGGCTGCCGAGTTGCTCGGCACCACTCCCGGCTTCCTCCGCGCCATCGGCGAAGCGCGACTGATCACACCACTGCGTTCCGCAGGCGGACACCGCCGCTACTCCCGCTACCAACTGCGCATCGCAGCCCGGGCGCGTGAGCTCGTCGACCGGGGCATGCCGATCGAGGCCGCATGCCGGATCGTCATTCTCGAAGACCAGCTCGAAGAAGCCCAGCGCATCAACGCCGAGTACCGCCGCGCCGCTGGGACGTCCAGTCCGTCGGCCGCGGCCTGAGGTGGTGGGTCCGCCGGTATCGGCGGGCCGTCACAACCGCGCACGGCCGGGCTGTGCCGCTGGGTTCGTCTTCGTGTCCGGTCGGTTCCACTGGCATGTCGCTCGCCTTCGGCCCGGTCGCGGCGCCCCCACAGCGGATGAGGCGGCCGGCAGGCTCCAAGCCCGGGCGCCGCCTCTTCTCAAGGGCATCCCCCATACGGCCGTTGATCGGGCCGCGAGTGCGGCGACGGCTCCGTTCCGCAGGAATGCATGTCGTGCTGCTGTGGTCAGTAGGCGGTGAGGGAGATGGCGATGTAGTGCGCGGTGAAGGCCGCCACGGTCAGGGCGTGGAACACCTCGTGAAAGCCGAACCAGCGGGGCGAGGGGTCGGGGCGCTGGACGGCGTAGACCACCGCGCCCGCGCTGTAGAGGAGGCCGCCGGTCACTACAAGGGTGACTGCGGCCGCACCGCCGGTGTGGAGGAAGTCGGGCAGGTGACGCACCGGCGCAGCAGGTGTGGGCGCCCCGGACCGCCGGGAAGAAAGAGAACGCACAGGCGGTGGATCATGCCGTCCCACTCTCCGGGTACCGTGGAGGCATGAGTCATCCGCACCCCGAGCTGAAAGCCGCCCCGCCCCTTCCCGAGGGAGGACTGCGGGTCATCGCTCTGGGCGGCTTGGGCGAGATCGGCCGCAACATGACCGTCTTCGAGCACGCCGGCAAGCTGCTCATCGTCGACTGCGGCGTGCTGTTCCCCGAGGAGACCCAGCCCGGCGTGGACGTGATCCTGCCGGACTTCACCTCGATCCGGGACCGGCTGGACGACATCGTGGCCGTGGTGCTCACCCACGGCCACGAGGACCACATCGGCGGCGTGCCGTACCTGCTGCGCGAGCGGCGCGACATCCCCGTCGTCGGCTCGAAGCTGACGCTGGCGTTCCTGGAGGCCAAGCTCAAGGAACACGGCATCCGGCCGCGCACGGTGCGCGTGCGCGAGGGCGACCGGCGCGGCTTCGGGCCCTTCGACTGCGAGTTCGTGGCGGTCAACCACTCCATCCCCGACAGCCTCGCGGTCGCGATCCGCACCCGGGCCGGGATGGTGCTGCACACCGGCGACTTCAAGATGGACCAGTTCCCCCTCGACGAGCGCATCACCGATCTGCGCGCCTTCGCCCACCTCGGCGAGGAGGGCGTGGACCTGTTCCTCACCGACTCCACCAACGCCGAAGTACCCGGCTTCACCACCTCCGAGCGTGAGCTGAACCCGGCGATCGAGCAGGTGATGCGCACCGCGCCGCGCCGGGTCATCGTCTCCAGCTTCGCCAGCCATGTGCACCGCATCCAGCAGGTCCTGGACGCCGCCCACCAGCACGGCCGCAAGGTCGCCTTCGTCGGCCGGTCGATGGTCCGCAACATGGGCATCGCCCGTGACCTGGGCTACCTGAAGGTCCCCTCCGGTCTGGTCGTGAGCACGAAGGAGCTGGAGAAGCTCCCGGACCACCAGGTCACTCTGGTGTGCACCGGCTCCCAGGGCGAACCGATGGCCGCGCTGTCGCGGATGGCCAACCGCGACCACATGATCCGCATCGGCAAGGGCGACACCGTCCTGCTCGCCAGCTCCCTCATCCCCGGCAACGAGAACGCCATCTACCGGGTGATCAACGGACTCACCCGGTGGGGCGCCCACGTGGTCCACAAGGGCAACGCCAAGGTGCACGTCTCCGGGCACGCCAGCGCCGGCGAACTCGTGTACTGCTACAACATCGTCAAACCCCGCAACGTCATGCCCGTGCACGGCGAGTGGCGCCACCTGCGGGCCAACGGCGACCTCGCCATCCGTACCGGTGTCGACCCCGACCGGGTCGTCATCGCCGAGGACGGCGTCGTCGTCGACCTCGTCGACGGACGCGCGTCCATCACCGGCAAGGTCCCCGCCGGCAACGTCTACGTGGACGGCATGGAAGTCGGTGGCGCCACCGAAGCGTCCCTCAAGGACCGCCTCACCCTCGCGGAGGAGGGCGTCGTCACGGTGGTGGCGATCGTCGACGCGGACACCGGCGCCCTCGCCGAGGCCCCCGACTTCCTGGCCCGCGGTTTCGTCCACGACGACACCACCTTCGAACCGGTCATCCCCGTCATCGAGAAGACCCTGGCCACCGCGGCCGAGGAAGGCGTCGGGGACGCGCGCCAGCTCGAACAGCTCATCGCCCGCGCCGTGGCGAACTGGGCGTTCCGCACCCACCGTCGCAAGCCCCTCATCATCCCCGTCATCATCGACGCCTGAGCCACAGCCCGGCAGTGGAGACCGGTCACGTGGTCGGCGACGACCCGGACCCCAGGTGGTTCATGGGCGCTGGGCTCAGGGAAGCAGTGGGCCACGTCCCGCGCGTACTCGCTGACGCGTACCGGGTCGAGCGGAGGAGGCGGGACCAGCTGGCCGGGGGCCGGTGATCGTGCCCGTGCGGTTTGCCGGCTTCGTGGTCCGGCGGCTACAGCCGGCGGAGAACGGAGTTCAGTGTTTCGATCTCCTGCGCGGAGAGCTTGTCGGTGAAGTGCCGGCGCACCGCGGCGTCGAGGCCGGGGTGCACGGCGGTGACGGCCCGGCGTCCGGTGTCGGTGAGGGTGACGATGACACCGGCGGCGCGTTCGCGGGTGACGAGCTGACGCTTGCTCATGCGGGTGAGCTGGTGGGAGACGCGGGTGCGGTCCCAGCCGAGCGACGCGGCGAGCTCGCTCTGGCGCAGGGACCCCCCGCCCTTGTTCAGGGCGGCGAGGATCGTCAGGTCCGGCTCGGAGAGGCCCGCCGCCTCGGCGGCGTCCGCGATCACACGGGTTCGGACGATCTCGTGGGCGCGCTTGAAGGCGGACCAGAGGGCGACGGGATCCGGTGCGTCCTCGGTCGGTGCCTCGCCCGGCTGGGGAGTCCCGGCGTCCGACGTTGACATGTCAACACACCCTTTCTGGTGTTGAGATGTCAACGCTAGTAGGCGCCTGCCGCTACGTCGGCCCCTGACGGGAACCCCGAGCCGACGCGTCGGTCTACGCAGTCGCCCACGCCTACCGGCAGTTCCTGGAGGACCTGCGGGAGGGCACGTCACGCGTACCCGATTTCGCGCACGGTGTCGCCCGGCACCGCAGCATCGCATCCGTCATCGCGGCAGCGTGACCGGACGTGTGGGTCTCGGGCGGATGAGCCGAGCCGGCGATGAACGGTTCCCGCAGGTCGGTGCGTCCGGGTTGCCCGCACTCGACGGCTGACGGGTCGTTGATTCGCTGACGCTCGTTCGGCGCTCCGGTTCCCGGATGGCCGACGAGAAGAGCTGAAATACGCCCCTGACCAGGCGCTTTGCTTGCTGTGGTACCGGCTGGCGTCTTCTCGACGACGCATCACGTGGAGTGCGCGGCGATTCTGGAGCCTGCGGCAAAGGGTGTTTGACCTGATGGTTCTCTGATTTCCCAGGTTTCGGGCGGGGCGCGTCTGCGTGGTTCCATGGGCGCACGACGTGGAGTGCGCCGCCCGCCGGATGTGCATCCCGGAGCTGCGGTTTCCACGCATCGTTTGGAGGATGGCGAGCGTCGGTCGGGATACCGCCCGGGCGCGGTGGAACGAGGCCGAACCCGGGGCAGGCAGAAGGGGCGTATCCGGTGGCGCGGCCGGTGGTGTCGGGAAGCGTTCCGCGGGCCGCGTGGGGAGTCGAGGCGTCCGTCAGGGCGAGGCTGGCGGATTCGAGGGTCCGTGCGCGGCACCGCACCCCGACGTAGGCGACGGCCGCGGATTCCGCCGCGTCGTACGCGGTGGCCCGGGCCGGGCGGTTCGCGCGCGGTCGTTCCCGGTGAGGGCCGCCGTAGCCGCGTCCACACCCGTTCGAAAGTTTCGGACGTCACGCACATGATTGCGCTACTCCCCTTCCTCGTATTACTCCATCCCTCGCAAGGGTTCACGTAATAGGTGTCTTGACCAGCGGAGTCGTACTCGCCAAGACCTCTTCCGGTGAGTGGGATATTTCCGAAAGCCTGTCGAAAGAGTTGACAGGGTCATGGTGCTCTACGAAAACTGTGGCCACTGAACGACAGGAGGCCGTCGTTCCCCCCCCCGCGTCATGCGACCGGGGGAGGGCGGTCGGTCGTTGCGGCACCACGACGGGCGATCCCCGCCGTGTTCCATGCAAGGCCGCGGGCGGCAGAAGTCGCCCGCCCCCCACCAGCCTTCATCGGGAGGACGCATGCAGCAGGACGGCACGCAGCAGGACCAGATCCAGCAGAACCCCGCCCCCTTCAGCGGCTTGAGCCGACGAGGCTTCCTCGGCGGCGCCGGCACCGTCGCACTCGCCACCGCGTCCGGACTGCTGCTGCCCGGCACCGCCCACGCCGCCACCACCATCACCACCAACCAGACCGGCTACGACGGCATGTACTACTCGTTCTGGACCGACGGCGGCGGCTCCGTCTCCATGACGCTCAACGGCGGCGGCAGTTACAGCACCCGGTGGACCAACTGCGGCAACTTCGTCGCCGGCAAGGGCTGGAACACCGGCGGGCGCAGGACGGTCCGCTACACCGGTTACTTCAACCCGTCGGGCAACGGCTACGGCTGCCTCTACGGCTGGACGTCGAACCCGCTGGTGGAGTACTACATCGTCGACAATTGGGGCAGCTACCGGCCCACCGGTCAGCACAGGGGCACCGTCTACAGCGACGGCGGCACGTACGACATCTACAGGACGACACGGTACAACGCCCCCTCCGTCGAGGGCACCCGCACCTTCGACCAGTACTGGAGCGTCCGGCAGTCGAAGGTGACCAGCGGCTCCGGAACCATCACCACCGGCAACCACTTCGACGCCTGGGCGCGCGCGGGCATGAACATGGGCCAGTTCAGGTACTACATGATCATGGCCACCGAGGGTTACCAGAGCAGCGGAAGCTCGAACATCACGGTCAGCGGCTGACCTCTGTCCGGCGAACGACCGGCTGCGGGCCCCGTCCTCGTGGCGGATCCCGCAGCCGTGGCGAACCCCCCACCGCGGTGGGGGCACTCCCGGCCGAAGGCCGGGGGAGGGGCGACCGGTTCGACGACCGGCACCTCCACACAGCGATCGGCGACCTCCCGCCCTCCGCGGCCACCCGCGCCTTCCGCGCCCCGCCAGCCGCTGCGCGAAGGCGGGGTGAGGGACCCGTCATCACGGCAGCGTGACCGGGTGTGTGGGCCCCGGGCCGACGAGCCGAGCCGGTGATGAACAGTTCCCGCAGGCCGGTGTTCCGGGTCACCCGCACTCGACGGCTGTCGGACCGCCGGTGGGCGGAGGGCCGGCGGCTCCGCGCGGTAGCCGTCGCCCACCAGGAACGGTGCTCCCGCGGGGGTGCTGTGAAGCCCCGCTCCCGGAGAGCGCATCCGACGCCCTCGGCGACGCCGCGGAGGCGGCGACCCTCGGCTGCCCGCAGCCGTCGGGCAGGCGAAGGGGAGCGGAAGCCCGCACGGCCGGCTTCGGCCCCCTCCGTGACGCCGCGCCCCGCGTCAGCCTTCGCCGACCGCCATCTCGCCGAGCAGCGACCAGTCGTCCTGGGGCACCTTCGCGTTGACGATCCTGGGTGTCGCGGCGAGGTGGGGAGGCAAGGTCTGCTGCGCCGCCCTGAAGTGCGCCGAGCCCACGTGTGCCGCACCGGCCTCGTCGTCCCGGAAGGCTTCCACCAGGACGTACTCCGTCGGGTCCTCGATGCTGCGGGACCAGTCGAACCACAGGCATCCCGGCTCGGCGCGCGTCGCGCGGGTGAACTCCTCCACCACCTCGGGCCATCGGTCGGCGTGCTCGGGAAGGACACGGAACTTCGCGGTGATGAAAATCAAGGGATTGCCTCCTTCGTGGTTCGGGGTGAGGATCGCCCGGCCCCGGATGCGGCCGCTCCCCGGGATCGCCCAGGGCGTCCTGGAAACGGTCGAGGGACTACTTGGCGGTGTGCGGGCATACACGGCCCCGCGCGGCGAGGACCATCGGCCCGCACAGGTCGTCGTGGGGGCCGACGAGGTCACCGATGAAGTTGATCTCGGCGGAGATGACGTCGATGGTGGGGTTGTCGACGTTCTCACCGTAGCCGACCACGTGGTGTTCGCCCGCCCGGCGCGGCAGGCCGACGCCGTCCTTGGCGGAGCCGCCCACACCGACGAAGTCGGCGACTGCTTCCGCGTCCTGGGGAATCCCGGCCCGGCAAGCGGCCGGGAGCTCCACCGCCGGCCGTGTGATGCTCGGCGGAGCCCCGGCGTCCATGGCGTGGTGGCAGGCCGTGGCCACGGCCGCACAGTCCTCCGGCGAACCCTCGGCGTCTTCCCTCGACACGGCCATTCCGCCTCCCCCGTTCGGCCGTTCCGCCGTTCGGCCACGGTGATCCGCGATCCACACGGCACGCACTGTCCGAAGACGGTCCCACACCTTCCCCGGTGGCGATGACGCCGTGCGGCAGGGGGACGGCGAGCCGGTCACCGTGGTGGCACGGCCGGGGAGGGGGCGGCGGCGGTGCGCGGTGCGACGGCGGCGGAAGCGGTGCGGCGAAGCCCCGGCCGATACTCGCCCCGACCGCGACCGGTCCCCGACCGGACGGTCCGGTTGGCTTGAGCCATGGGGCGTTCGAGCGGAGGACCGGAGGGGGAGCCGCTCCCTCCTGAGCGGTCCGCGCCGGGAGTGGAGGCGTCGGTGCCGTACGACACGGCGCGAGGGGGCGCATCGTGGACGAGGGAGTGCACCAATGCGCCCACGAGTCCACTCATGAGACGACTGAGGGCGACGGACCGGTTGCGGCCTGCGAACGCGCTCGCGACAATGGGCCGTCCCTTGGGGGGGAACCAACGAAAAAGCGTTGGATGTCCAGGAGTTGACTACAGGGCCCGGTGTGACCGGATAGTTCCCCGGGCTCGTCTCGGATCGGGCTCCTCCTCGCGGCGGCACCGCCCGGTGCCGCCGCGAGGAGTGATGCCGCAGCACAGCAGGGGCAAGGGGGCAGACGTGACGTCCATCAGAAGTGGTGCCGGGTGCGGACATCGCTCCAGGCCGCTCTGAGAGGGCACCGCGAACGTGTTGCTCTCTTCCGGAGCTGACGAGAAACGGTCCGGTCCGGTGGTGCGCTGCCCTGTCTGCCTCCACCCGGGGCGGGACGAACGACGCTGCCCGGCGTGTGGATTCCCGCTCTTCGGGGATCCGGTCCTGGGGGCCGCGACCGAGGAGGACCACCGGTCGGCAGCGGCCGAGCTGGCTGCCGCCGCGCGCGCCTGGGACCTCGACGCGGCCCGGCGCGCGCTGAGCGGTCCGGCCGAGCAGGCGGAGATCGCCGGGCTGCTCCGCCCGGCACCCTCCGGTATCCCGCACCCCTCCGACATCCCCGGCCCCGTCGCACTCCCCGCCCCCGCGGTGGCCGCCGAACCGCACGCCCTGGCCGAGCTGCTGCACGGGCTCACCACCGGTGAGGTGCCCGAGGTGCTGTTCGTCGAGTTCGGCACCCGACGGGCGGCGGTGGTACGGGCGTACGCCGACGCCGCCGGCCTGCCGCACGCGCGCCCGCACGCCGAGACGCCCTGGACCGAGCTGGTCCCCGGGCTCGCCCCCGGGGAGGCCCCGCGCCGCTTCCAGCTCGCCGGAGGCATCGGCACCGTCGAGCCGGTGGACCGTCCGGACTTCGACCGGGCCGTGCGCGACTGGCTGCACGCCGTCGTGCCCGGCGCGTGCGAGGGGACGGGCACCCGTGCCACCGCGCTGGTGCTGCTGCGCGGTGGCGTCGGCTGGACCCTCCTCGACCGGGCCGCCGCCGTGCTGCACGATTCCTGCGCGGCGCGTACCGAGAGCGCCCCGGCCCCCGCACCCGGTCCGGGCACGGCGGCCGCCACCACGGACCGGGTCCGCCGGCTGCTGCGCGGCGCACCGTTGCGGGAACCGCACACCCTGCTCCTGGCGCGGACCGGAACCGGCACGGGCGACCACCTTCCGGTGGAGCTCGCGCACCACGTCCTGTTCGAGGCCGGCCTGCGGCTCGCCCCCGGTGAGACCCGGACGGCCTCGGTCACCGTGCACGGCGGCCTCCCGGTGCCGCCCCCGGGAGGCGGCGCCGCGCCGTCCGAGACCCTGACCGTCGTACTGCCGCTGCTCGCCGGTCACTACCGCCCGGCGGACCACCGCCCCCCGCTCCTCGGCCTGCCCCGTGCCGAACTGCCCGTGCTCGGCTCCGCGCACCTCACCTTCGTCCTGCACGGACCGGGCGAGATCGAGGTGCGCACGGACGGCGGCCACCTCCTGGCCGAGGCACCGGACGGACGCGGACCCGACCTGCGCGCCGTGCTCGCCCGCATGCCGCGGCACCTCCGGCGGCCCAGGCCCGTGGAGCTCATCTGCGCCGTCGAGATGTCCGGCACCGACCGGGCCGAGGTCGCCGAGCGCGTCGGTTTCACGAGCGACCTGATCCGTGCCGCCGAGCGCCACGGCGGCGCGGGCGGCGGCCTGCGGGCCGCGGTGATCGGCTACTACGACCACGCGCCCCGCAACGAGCACCAGCCCGACCGGAAGGTCGTCCGGTCCGTGCGGCCGGGGACGCCCGGCCGGGCACTGCGGCACCTACGGGAGCTGACCTTGGAGGTACGGCCCCGGCGCACCCTCACCTCCTCGCTGGAGGACGCGCTCAGGGAGGCCGCCAGAATGACCGCCGGGCAGCGCGACGAGTCGGCCGACCAGGTGCTCCTGGTGGTCGGGGGCCGGCCGCCGGCCCCGTACACGCAGGAGGGCCTGGTGCCCGGCTGCCCGCGTGCCGTCGACTGGCGGGAGCAGCTGCGGACCCTGCGTCACCGGGGGGTGCGGGTCGGCGTCCGGGCCGAGCCCTTCACCGCGCCCGTCGCTCCCGGGACACCCGGCGGGGACCGGCTGGGCCGCTACCTCTCCGGGGCCTGGCGAGACCTGACGGGCCCGGACCGCCTCCTGCTCCGGCCCGGTACCGACTCGGCGGAGCAGGCGGCGCTCGCCCTCACCGCCGAGCGGTCCCACGACACCGACGGCACCCCGCTCGCGTTCACCGCGCCGCCCTTCCCCCCACGGCCATCCGACCCACCTAGGAGCTGAACCGGCCCATGACGACACAGCAGCGCCGGCCCGACCCGGAGCCCGAGGGCTCCGGGGACGAGGCCGGCTCCCCGGAGCAGAGGCAGTCCCCGAACGCGCACCCCGACGCGGACCGCACCTGGCAGTCGCTCGCCCTCAACGGCAAGCCCGGCGCCGAGGGACCGGCCCCCGCCCCGGCACTCCGGCCCGTACCGGAGCCGCTGCAGGTCGGCGCCCACGACAGCCACACCGTGTCCGACCGGGTCACGCCGCCGAAGGCCATACCGCAGATGGGCGGGGCCGCTCCCGCCGGCGTCAGGATCGGCGTGTGGGGAGCCTCCGGGTCCGGCAAGACGACGTTCCTGGGCGCGGTGCCGATCGGCGCCATGCAGCACCAGCAGCGCGCCCGGGTGAACTGGGTGATCGCCGGGATGGACCCGTCCTCCCAGGAGTTCCTGCTGGACAGCGTGGACCAGCTGGTGTCGCAGCAGCGTTTCCCGGAGGCGACCCGGGCGCAGCGGGACCTCAGATGGTCCTTCACCGGCGACGCGCAGGGCGTCGGAGGCCTCCGGCGTCGGCAGATCTCGTTCGCGCTCGAGGTGCTCGACCTCCCGGGAGAGGCGTTCAACCCCAGGTCCAACCAGGTCGCCGAGGACCTGCACGAGCAGGCCGTGACCCATCTGTCGGGCTGCGGTGGCCTGGTCTACCTGTTCGACCCGCTCCTGGACGCCAACCAGCAGACCGCGAGCATCAACTACTTCTTCGGGATGGCCACTCAGATGACGGCCCGGGTGCGCGACGAGAACCGGCTCCTGCGCAACGGCCGGCTGCCGCACCACGTCGCGGTGTGCATCACCAAGTTCGACCACCCGGACGTCTTCGAGCCGGCGCTGCGGGCCGGCTGGGTCACCCAGGAGCGGGTCGGCGTCATCCCGCGGGTCCCCGACCACCAGGCGCGGGGTTTCTTCGACTGGATCTGCAACAGCTTCCGCGGCGGCAGCGCCCGCCTGGTCCGCGACGGCCTCGGCAACTTCTTCCACCCCGACCGGATGTCCTACTACGCCACCTCCGCCATCGGTTTCCAGCTCAACGCCAACAGCCAGTTCGACTACCGCGGTTACGTCAACGTGGAGCCTGACGGCGAGCGGATCTGCAGCTCCCCGCCGACGCCGATCAACGTCATCGAGCCGCTGATGGCCCTCGAGGAAGGGCTGCGGGGGTCGTCGCGCGGGGGTGGCAGGCTCTGGCGGGGGCGCAGGTGAGCGGGGCATCGGCCGGGACCTCGGTGCACGCCGCCTGGTCCCTCCAGGGCAAGGCGCCGGGGCAGGTGGCCTACGACGTGCAGGCCGGCAGCGTGGAACCCCGGGTCGCCCAGAAGTACTTCTGGGCCGCGTCCACGGAGACGCCGCGCGCCGATCGCGTCCACGCCCCCGACGCGTTGCCCTGGGTGGCGTTCCTCGGCGGCACCGAAGCCGGCCGGACCGTGACCGGTCTGGTGGAGACCACCTGGTCGGGCGGGCGGGACGCCACCGGCCGGATCAGCTACTCGGCACGGTTGCTGCTCCTCGACTGGCAGCCGGTCAGCGGCGCGGGGCTCACCTGGTCCTCGCTCTACGCCGCCGCCCTGGACGCCGAGTGGCCGGCCGCCGACCCGGACGCCGGGCACCCGCCGCACCTCGTCCTCGACGCGGCCCCCACCACGGTCGCGAAGCTGGCCCGGTACATCGAGCAGGACATCGGGTTCGAGTGGGCCGCGCGGTGCGCCGCGCTGCTCCTCGAAGGGCGGCACGTGGCCGTCACGCTGTCCCCGGAGCACGCCGGTCTGAACGCCGTCACCCGGGTCGCCGTGCTCGACGGGATCTGCGCCCTGCTGCCGTACGGCAGCCGCGCCTGGCTGTCCGCCGCGACCTGGGCCGGCCACGGCGCCGACCACGAGCTGCGGCTGACCTTCGCGCTGCGTCCCCGGGGAAACCAGTGCCATGCCGTACTCCGCGGACAGCCGCCGCAGGAGCCCCGCTCGAGTCAGGGCCGTGCCTACCTGGCGGAACTGCTGCGGCTGCGGCAGCAGAAGGGCGTCGACGCCCTGCTCCCCCACCTGCTGTCCCATCGCACCCCGCTGACCCCGCACGACGCCGAGCCGGCGCTGCAGCACCTGCGGGACCTCGATCTGCGGGCGGTGGTGCTGGGGGACATCGACCGGGGGGTGGGCCGGCTGAACGACGTGGCCAGGCTGCTGAGCCTGCACCCGTTGGAGAGCCTGACCGAGCCGGAGGCCGCCACGGTGGCGCGGCACCTGGCGCGCCGCGCCCTGTCCGGCGGCCGCTCCGGGGCGGAGCGCGCGCAGGCCCGGAGCCTGCTCCTGGAGCACTGGTCCCCGCGGGCCGGGGAGGCCCTCGTGGACGAACTCAACTCCTGGGACGCCGAGAGCCAGACCCTTCCCCGGGTGCGTGCCGTCCTCGACCTGGCGGCCGCCGCGGCGCCCCGGGACGGGCAGGCCCACGCCCTGGTCCTGGCCGGCTACCTGGACGGGGACGCGGCGGCCACGACGCCGGACGGACTGCGGTCGCGGAGCGCGCTGCTGCACGCCCTGCAGCGGGACCTGGAGGAGAACACGGCCGCCGCCGTGCACGCCGTTCTCCTCCGGCGCCCGGCCCTGGCCCTGGCCTGGCTCGACGTCAACGCCGAACGGAACACCCTGGACGACCGGCCGGTCCGGGACCTGCTGTCCCTGCCCGGCGGGGACAGCGCGCGGGAGACGCCGAAGTGGCTGCGCGGCGCCGCGCTGATCCACCGCGAACCGCTCGTCGCCGCGGTCGGCGGGGAGATCGACGCGTTCGCCGACGTCTCCGCGACGGCCTGGCGCACCGGCCTGAGACTCGCCTGTCACGCCGGCAACCCCGACGTCCTCCCCTGGCTCAAGCCGGAGCTGTACGACGTCGCCGCGGGACGGAGCGGCACGGACACGGACCGCGACCTCCTGCTCCGCGCGATCGACATCCTCGTACCGCGGCGGCCCGGCCCCACCGGGAAGCACGCCGCGTGGGCCGATCTGTTCCAGCGCCCCCTGCTCGGCTCGGACATGCGGCGGTCCCGGTGCCTGGCGGACGACGGCCGGGCGCCCGCCGAATACGCCGCCGTCCTCAGAGAGGAGCTGCCCCACCTGGGACTGCTGAGCTGGGAGGAGGCCGAGCTGGCCGCCGGGCTGGTCGGCGACCGGCCCGAACAGGTCCCGTACCCGGTCCTGTGGGAGCTGATCCACCCCCGGGGAGCCCCGGCCGCGGGCGGTGTGCGGAGCCTGGAGGGCCCGGTGCTCGCCCGGATCGCCGAGCTGCTGAAACGCACCGGGGACTGGATCACCCACGGCATGCCCGCGCAGTGGGAGCACCATCTGAGGAGCCACCCCGACCTGCAGTGGCTCGCCCACACCGCGGACATCCGCCGGCTCGTCGCCACCCGTACGGCCGCTCCCGAGGAGCTGGGCGACGCGGTCGTGCGGGCCAGCCCCCACTCCCGGTACGCCGACCGCGGGCAGGAGGTCGTCGAGTACCCGTCGGCCGTGCTCGAGGCGATCAGGCCCTGGCTCCACGACCGAGCGGGAAGCGGCGACGCGCTCCACCGCCTGGCCAGGCACCTCGACCGCGCCTCGCCGCAGCGGGCGCTCGGTCGTCTGCTCTACCACTCCATCTCCCAGCAGCGGTTCGGCGACCTGGTGCGGCAGCGGGCACTGGACGGCCACGAGGAGCTGAAGGACAGCGTCGAGCAGGCGATCAGGCTCCTGCGCCAGAAGCCGTCCCGGCGACCGCCGACGCCGCCCGCGCCGTCCTCCGGCCGAGGGCTGGGCGACGGCCCGTCCCGCCCGCCGTCCGGCGCCTACCCCGAGCCCGACCAGGACACGAAGTCCTCCTGGCTGCGCTGGCGGCGGGGGCGAGGGGACGACCGCGTATGAATCCGCCGCACACCCTCGCCCTCGACATCGGCACCCGCTACGCCCGGCTCGCCGTCGCACGGCCCGGCGCCGCGCCGCCGCGTCCGGTACCGCTGCCCGGTGACGTGCCGGGCGAGGGGCTGCCGCTCTCCGCCGCCGTGCGCGGCCGGCCCGTGGCCGCGCTGCGCGAGGCGTACGGCGCCTACCTCGCCCGGTACGGTCCGCCCGCCGGGGCCGTGGTCGTCCTGCCGCGGCGCACCGCACAGGCGTCGGCCGGCCCCGCGACGGCGGCCCTCGCCGCGGAGGGCTGTCCACGGGTCCGGGCGATCGGCACGGCGCACGCCCTGCTCGCCCTGGTCCGGCACGCCGCGGGCGCGGCGGCCGACACCGCGGAGGAGTACCTCGTGTGCGACGCCGGGGCCCGCGCCGTCGACGCCGCCCGCTGCACGCCGGCCGGCCCCTCGGTGCTCCTGCGCGCCACCGCCGAGGCGACCGGGCCGACCGGCCGCCTGGGAGCGGAACTCGACGCGGCGCTCCTCGCCGCCGCCGGTCTCCCCGACGACGAGGAAGGGCACCGCAGACTCGCCGCCGCGCGCCTGGACGACCCCGGCGGCCGCCGGCTGGGGCTCGCCGTGGCCAGGGCCGTGCGCCGCCCCGACCCGTTCGACGAGATCCCGGTCCACCGCCTGGGCGACCGGGACGTCACCGCCGGGACCGTACGGACGTCCCTTCCGCCGCTGATCGACGCGGTGCGGCAGGCCCTGGACGAGGTCGCCGCGCCGCCCGGCGCGGCAGCGCGGCCGCCGTTGCTGCTCGCCGGAGGCCTGGCCCGGCTCGAACCGCTCACCCGGCAGCTGGCGGAGCGTCACCGGCTGCTGCCGCTGCCCGCGGACGTGGACCCCGGGTACGCGGCGGCGGCCGGCGGCGCCCTGGTGGCGGCGGGACTCGCCGACCCCGGCGACCGCTATCCGTACGCCGTCCGCATCAGCACCCACCGCCGCGCCGCCGGACGACTGCACACCGAGGCGCTGGAACTGGCCCCCGCCGGGGCCCTGGAGCCCGGCGGCGACATCGTGTTCGCCGCCAGGGACGGCCGGCCCGTCCAGGTGCTCCCCGACGCGGCGGCCGGGCGCCCGCTGCGGATCGAGGCCGTCGGCCCCGACGGCCGCCCGGTCCCGCTGCCGGACGTCACACTGCCCGCCGGCACCCCGGACGGGCCCTGCCGGGTCGGCGTCCGCGTCGGCGCGGACGGGGCGGCGGCCCTCGTGCTGCGCCCGGTGGCGAACGGCGCGGACGCGGAGACCCGCCTTCCGCTCGGCCCCCTGCCCGTCCCGCCCGAAACCTGATCCGTCCCCGTCCCCGTCCCCGTCCCCGTCCCCGTCGACCCCGACCAGTGCCGCGCCCGAGGAGCTCTCATCCGATGAACCAGCCGCCGCCACGCCCGAGGCCGGAACGAGCGCGCGCCCGTGCCGTCCACCGCGCCGCCGCCGGACTCGCCGCCCTGGTGCTCACGGCCCTGCCCGCCGTGGCGTCCGGGACGGCTCCCGCGGCCGCCCGTACCGCCGCCGACCCGACGCGGGCCGGGTCGTCGCCCAGCCGCAGCGAGATCTACTCCGAGCTCGGCCTGGACCGGGTGCCCGCCGACTACGTCGTCCTGGTGGACGTCTCCGGCTCGATGCTGGACAAGGGGCGCTACTCGTCGGTCCGGTCGGCGCTGCTGCCGTTCCTGAAGGGCCTGTCGCCACGGGACTACGTCGCCCTGTTCACCTTCGGGGACAAGGCCGAGGCGGTCTACCTGGGCCACCCGTCCGACCCGGAGGGCATCATCGGCAAACTGCCCGGCCGGGCCGGGCCCTCCGGCGTGCAGACCGACATCGGCGCCGCCCTGGACCGCGGCCTGGCCGAGCTGGAGCGGCCCGGTGCCGCCGAGATCGGCTCGGTGGTGATGTTCACGGACGGCAAGCACGATCCGCCGGAGGGCTCCGCGTACCCCAGGTCCGACGGGACGGCGTGGAACGCGCTGCGGGGCCGGGCCGAGAAGCTGGCCGACGGACACGAACTGGCCGCCTACTCCATGCCGTTGGCGACCGACGAGTCCGGCACCGCGCAGCTGTCCGGCGTCGTCCCGGACACCACCGAGCTGCGGCCGGACTCGGTACAGAACCTCGCCGAATACCTCGGGCGGGCCGCCGAGCGGGTCCGGGCGCGCAAGGCCGCGCGGCTGATCGCACCGGACGAGGGCAAGGGCGTCACCGCCACGCTGTCGCCCACCGGGGCACTCGACCTGGACGACGGCGGCGCGGCGGCCACACTGACCCTGACCGCCACGACCGAGCGGGTGCCGCTGACCGTGACCGGCCTCGGGGCGACCCTGGACGGGCAGCCGCTCACCGTCACCGGCCTGCCGGACCGGGTGTCCCTGGAACCGGGCGCGGCACGGCGGTTCGACGTCCAGGTACGGGGCGAGCCCGACGCCGGGCTGCTGCCGGTGCGGCGGACCTGGGAGGCCGAGGTCGGCCTGACCGTGCACGGCGAGGTCGCGACGCCCTGGGCGGCCACCCTGGACGACGTGGAGTTCGAGGTGCCGGAGGCGGTGGAGGGACCGGCCGAGGGCCTGCGGCTGCGGGCGGAGGTCGGCTCCGCGCTGACCCTGCCCCTGCTGATCGGGGTTCCGCTGCTGGTCCTCCTCGCGGCCCTGCTGCTGTGGACGCGGTACAACCGGGCGGTCCTGAACGGCGTACTGGTCCTGTCCCCGGCGTCCGGCGACGGCCCGCAGGACCACATCGCCCTGCACGGACGGCGGCTGGCGCTCGCACCGCCGCAGACCGGCGGCGCGGGCCGCGTCCACGGCCGCCGGTTCCGGGCGGACGACGGCCGTCGCGGGGTCGCGCTGCACCTCAGCTACAGCCCGGACGGCACCCCGGCACGGAGCGCGGACGCCGTGTGCCGGCCGGGCGACGCGGTAGTGGTCAACGGCATCCGCTTCGCCTACCGGGCGGACCGCGACGGGCCGCCCGCGGCCGCCGCACCGGAAGCCGGCGGAGTACCCGCCCCCATGCCGATCCCGCGGCCCGGTTCACTCCCGCACCACGGGGACGGCCCCTGGGGCGGCTCCCCGCCGCGACCGCCCGCGCAGCGCGAGAGGCCCGCGCCCTCGGAACGGGACCTTCCGTGACCGGCCCCGCCCTCAACGTCGCCGCCACCCGGGTCGGCACCCACGCCCTGGGCCCGGGGCGACGGTCGGTGGTGTGGGTGCAGGGCTGCCCCTTCCGCTGCGCGGGCTGCCTGGCCCCGGAGTGGATCCCGGACCGCCCCGCCCGCCACGTGGAGCCCGCCGAGCTGGCCGACGAGTTGCTCGCCGATCCCGGCGTGACGGGTCTGACGCTCTCCGGGGGCGAGCCGATGGCCCAGGCCGACGGGCTCGCCGCGCTGGTCCGCGCGGCCCGCGGCCGTCGCGACCTCTCGGTGGTCTGCTTCACCGGCTACCGCCTGGAACGGCTGCGTGCCCGCCCGCCCGTACCGGGCGTCACCGAACTGCTCGGCCTCCTGGACGTGCTGATCGACGGCCGGTACGTCGCCGGCCTCGACGACGGCAAGGGGCTGCGGGGAAGCAGCAACCAGCGCGTCCACCACCTCACGCCCCGGCTCGCCGGATGCGGACACGACTTCACGGGCGGGCCGCGTACCGCCGAGATAACCGTCGACGGGACCACCGCCCTGCTGGTCGGGGTCCCGCCTCCCGGGCTGCTCGCGGCCTTCGACTCCGCCGTGGAGGAGGCCCGTTCGCGGCTGCGCCTCCCCGGAACACCCGACGCGGCGCCCGGCACCACCCGGGCGCGGACCACCGCCGACCGAACAGGTGAGGACGACTGATCATGAGCGGCAAGAAGCGCATCCTGGTGGACGAGACCGAGTGGTACCGGGCTCAGCGGGCGGCCCAGAACCTCAAACAGGTCCGGCGCGACGTTCCCCGGCTCCTCGACGAGGTCCGGCGGCGGACCGAGGCCGACCAGGCCCGCACCCGCGCCCAGTTGGAGGAGCGCGCCCGCAGGACGGAAGAGGCGCTCTCCGGTCTGACGGCCCACACCCGGCGACTCGAACGGGACACGGAGCGCAGGCTGCGCGAGCAGTCCGAGCGCCTGCGCCAGGAGCTGCGCGGCACCGCGGAGCGCCTCGAACGCGACACCCGTACCAGGCTCGCGGAGCAGCGCGCGGCCCTGGAAGGGCAGCTCGCCGCCGAACGCGAACAGCGCCGCCGCGACATCGCCGGCCTGACCGAACGCGTCGACGAGCTCGCCGGGAACCGCGAGCGTGCCGCGGCCGCCGTCCGGGACTGGCTCGCCGACGGCGCCACGATGGCCGACCTCGTCGCCGCTCTGCCGCACGAACGGCACGCTCCCGGCAGGCTCGACCGGCTCCGCCTGGACCTCGACACCGCCCGGCGGAACAGCGACGCCGGCCATCACGAGGCCGCGCTCCCCCTCGCGCAGCGCGCCTACCTGGACCTCGGCGAACTGCGCCTCGACATCGAGCACCGGGAGCTGGAGCGGCGGCTCGCCCAGGGCGCCGCCACCGACGCCCTGGTCCTGGTCGAGACCCTGTGCACGCAGAACGGGGTCAGGCCGGTGACGGGCCCCGACGGCCGGCCGCTGCAGGGGGCCGAGCTCGATGTGGACCACTGGTCGGAGGGCGAGCTCGAAGAGCTGCGGGGTCAGGTGGCCGAGCGGCTCTCCCGGGCGAGGGACGACGCGACGACCGTCGCCGAGCAGCGCGAACTGGCCGCCGAGGCGGCGGAGCTGGAGCAGCGGCTCGGCGAGGTCGTGGACCGGGCCGGCATGCGGCTGCTCGCCTCACAGCTCCGTGTGAACCTCGCCGACTCGGTGGCCGGGACCCTCTCCCGGATCGGCGCCTACGAGCTGACGGACGGCGAGTACGAGGACGAGGACGAACGCCGCTCGTACCACGCCGTCCTCGAGCACGCGAACGGCAACAAGATCGTGGTGCAGGTCCTGCCCGCGCCGGAGGGGGAGACGGGGCAGGTCCTGCGGGTCCTCTCCTACGACTACGACACGGCCTCGGAACGTGAACTCCGGGACCGCGCCGAGGCGGTACGGCACGCGCTCGCGGACGACGGGCACCCGACCGGGGCCCTGGAGAGCGAACCCGGCGTCCCGGACCCGACGGCCGTCGATCTGGACCGGTTCCGCAAGCCGGCGGCCGCCCCGCTGCGCAAGCGCCCGGCCGACGGCGTCTCGTGACCGGTCGGCTCGGCTCCCGCTTCGCCGACCTGCGGCTGGGCGTCGGCGAGCCGTTCACCGTGGTGTACGGGCCCGGCGTGGACGACACCTTCGTCGGCGCCGACTACCGGGAGAGGAACCTGGACGCGGTGCTGTGGCACCTGCTGCGCGCCCGGTCCTGCGCGTATGTGGCCTACAGCTCCCAGCGCCGGCCCCTGTACTTCCTGGACCCGGAGTCCGAGGCGCGGTCCCGGCCGTCCGGCCGCGCCCCGGCCGACGCGCCGCCGCGCACACCGACGGGACCGGCGGGCTCGGCGGGACCCGGGCTCATGCGCCACCCCAGGCTGCGCGGCCCGCTCGGCCGGGTGGTGGTCCGCCCGCCCGCACCGGAGCCGAACCCCGCGCCCGCCGGGGTGCGGAACGCCTCCTCCGCCGCGGAGGGGACCGGCTCGCCCGCCGAGCCCGGACCGCCGCGCGCCCTCTCCGACCCCTTCACCGTCATGACCCTGACGGGATATCTGACCGATCCGCCGCGCCGTGCGGCCGTGGTGTTCACCGAGGCGGAGAGCACCCTGCGGCACACCGACGCCACCCGCCCCCTGAACACCTTCTTCAGCGACTGGGCCCGGCACGGCGACTACGACCACCCGGTCGTCCTGGTCTTCGCGCGCCCGACGTTCGACGCCTGTGTGGAGTACGTCGAATCGCTGCACGGTTACCCCGGCCTGGCCGCCCGGCTGTGCCGGCAGGCCACGCCCTCCGTCCGCGTCGGCTTCCCGGACGAGGCCGAACTGCACCGCCTCGTCCAGCGCATGCGCCTGCGCGACGGTCTGCGCATCGGTGACTGGCGCGAACTGGACAGCGTCGTACGGGCGATGGCCGCCCAGCCGCTCACCGTGAAGAACTGGCGCAGCAACCTGCTGTCCCTCGGCGACACCCCGCTCAGCGGCGGCGAGCTGACCGAGCGGGGCTGGCTGCCGCGCTCGGGCCGGGACACGCGCCCGGCCGAGAAGCAGCTGGAAGACCTGGTGGGCCTGGAACCGGTGAAGGAACACCTGAAACGGCTGCGCAGGCGGGTGGCGGCGGAAGCGCTGCTGCGCGGGCAGGGGTTCGGCGAGAACGCCGAACCGGCCTCCCCCCACCTGCTGTTCGCCGGCCCACCCGGTACCGGGAAGACCATGGTGGCCCGGCTCGTCGGCGAGATGTACCGGGAACTCGGCGTGCTGAGCCGCGGCCACACGGTGGAGACCCGGCTCGACGACCTGATCGCGGGGTACGTCGGACAGACCTCGTCCCGCGCCCACGCCGTGCTGGACGAAGCCGTGGACGGGGTGCTGTTCCTCGACGAGGTGCACGGCCTGAGCAGTGAGAACGGCAGCTTCGACCGGGACGCCCTGAAGGTCCTGCTCGCCAGGCTGGAGAACGACCGGGACCGGTTCGTGGTGATCGCGGCCGGGTACCCCGACAAGGTCGACGAGTTCCTCGCCTCCGACGACGGCCTCCACCGCCGGTTCGGCGAGCGCATCGTCTTTCCCGACTACCCGCCGGACGTGCTGCACCGCATCCTGCTGCGGTACCTGGCGGCACGCGGCCTGCGCTGGGACGGGACGCTGGCCGACCGGCTGCTGCAGGTCGTCACCGAACTGCACGCCACGCGCGGCCCCGACTTCGGCAACGCCGGCACCATGCGCAACCTCAGCGAGGAGATCTTCACCGAGTGGGCCGTCCGGGTCGGCGAGGACATCGGGCAGCCGCTCACCGCCGAAGACCTGCCGGAGGGCTACCGCGCCCTGCTGCCCCGGCCCGCGCCCGACGACGCCGCCCTGCTGTCCGAGCTGGACGACATGGTGGGCCTCGCCCCGGTGCGCCGGACGCTCACCGACCTCGCCAACCGCATCCGGCTCCGCCAGGCCCGCGGCAGAAGCCTGCCCGCGCCCCCGAACCTGCTGTTCACGGGGCCGCCCGGCACCGGCAAGACGACCGTGGCGCGGGCCGTCGGCGAGATGTTCCGCAAGCTCGGAGTGCTGCGCAAGGGCCATGTGGTCGAGACCACGCGCGCCGACCTGGTCGCCGAGTACGTCGGCCAGACCGCGCCCAGGGTCCGCGAGGCCGTGCACGCGGCCCTCGACGGCGTGCTCTTCATCGACGAGGCGTACAGCCTGACGGCCGGCGCCGGCATCCACGGCGCCGACTTCGGCAAGGAGGCCGTCGACACCCTGGTCAGCGAGATGGAGAACTGGAACGACCGGCTCACGGTGATCGCCGCGGGTTATCCGCGCGAAATGGACGCGTTCGTGCGCAGCAACAGCGGTCTCGCCTCCCGCTTCACACTGAGCGTGGAGTTCCCGCCGTACGGCGCCGAGGAACTGGTCGAGGTGCTGCGCCGGAGCGCCGCGGCCGACGGCTACCTCCTCACGCCGGAGGCCGCGGAACGGGCCGGGCAGTGGTTCGACGTCCGACGGCACGCCGATCCCGCCGGGTTCGGCAGCGCCCGCGAGGTACGCGGCCTGCTCGCCGCCATGGAGTCCCGCCTCGCCGGCCGCCTCCTGGCGGGCCCCACCGCCGCCGACCCCTCCACGTTCACCGCCGACGACGTCCCGCCCCCCTAATCCAGCGCCTCCCGCAGCACCCGGTCGATCTCGCCGAGGCGTCGCTCCACGTCGGCGGCGGTGAGCCGCGCGCGCTCGAGTGCCGTACCGGTCTCGACGAGCCGGTCCCCGTGCGCGCCGCCGCCGCTGCCGTCGCCGTCGGCCTGTCCCCACGCGGACAGCGCCTCCGCCAGCTCCCGGTCCGCCCGCGCGTAACGCTCCAACTGGGGAACCCGTTCCCCGAGCGCGGCGCGGACCGCCTCGAGGCGCCGACTCCGCTCGTCCAGCTCGGAGGTGACCCGGGCCAGCTCCCGCTCCTCCACGGCGAGCCGCTCGCCGCTCTCCTCGGCCTGGCGCAGCGCCTCCCGGGTCCGCGGGGCGAGCGCGTCCAGCTGGTCCTCGCTGAGCCGCACCAGTGCGCCGCAGTCCGCGGTCAGCGTCCGCTCGGCGGAAGTGTCCCGGGAGCGCAGCGCCTCCAGACGCTCGTCCACCACCTGCTGCTGTCCGCGCAGCGCGTCCAGCGTGTCCACCAGCCTTTCGAGGCGGCGCAGTTCCGCGACGCGGTCCCGCAACTCCGCGTGCTCCGCGAGGCGTCGGCGCAGCTCGTCCTCGGCGCCGGCGAGCCGCTCCAGTGCCGTCCGGTCGGCCCGCAGCCGTTCGTGGAGCGCGGTGAGCTCGGCGAGCCGCTTGTCCAGCTGCTCCGCCGGCCGCTCCCCGGGCCGGGCGGCCGCCACCAGGAGGGGAGCCTCGGCGGCCAGCGCCGGAACCTCCTCCAGCGCGTCGTACAGGTCGAACACCCCCTCGAGCGCGGCGACACCGTCGCCGTCCCGTCTCTCCGCCAGCACCTCCGCGGCCCACCGGAGCGAGGCGCCGAGCGCCGCGAGGGCGTCGCCTCCCGCGAGCGCGTCGCGCAGTACCCGGCGGGCACGCCCCTGTGAGGACGTGTCGTCCGCAGCCGTCATCCCCGCCCCGCTTCCCTGTCCACACCGCTGCCTCAGGCAGCGTAGCGCCGAAGTTCCGGCCGGCAGGCGCATTCGCCTGTGGGACGGGGCCGCCCGGACCTAGACTGCGCCATCGGTGAGCCGGCCTCGTCCCACGGACGAGGCCCGGGGGAAGGGAGGAGCCCGTGAGCGAGCCGGAAAGCGACCCCGTGCCCGAAGCCCGCCCCCCGCTCCCCGCGGAACCCGTCCTGACCTCAATGGTGTTGGCCCTGCTCGGCGATGTCGCCTCCGCCGAACGGAACTGGCACGAGGCGCGCCACTGGTACCGCCGCGCCCTGGCGGCCCCCGACGGGGACCGGGCACACGACCGTGCTCGCGCGGCCCTCGGGACCCTTCCACCACAGCGCCCGGACGGCCGGTGAGCCGGGTGCCCCCGGGCGGGTCAGCTCGGTGCCGCGACCAGCAGATGCGTCTCCAGGGGAAGGCCGTGGAGGGATTCCACCGTGAAGCCGGCCTTGTCGAGGAGGGTGCGGTACTGCGTCTCGTCCCGCTCCCGGCCACCCCCGAGGACCACCAGCATGTGCATGTTGTAACCCTGGGACAGTGAGGAGCCGGTGCCCCGGACCAGTACGCGTTCCAGGATGACCAGCTTGCCGCCGGGGGCCATCGCGCGACGGCAGTTGGTGAGGATCCGATGGCACGCCTCGTCGTCGAAGCAGTGCAGGATGCGGGAGAGGAGGTAGACGTCGCCGTCGGACGGGACCGACTCGAAGAAGTTCCCGGCGATCCGTTCGCACCGGTCCGCGTGGTCCGTGGCGATCGGGCGGTCCTTGCTCTCCTCGATCACGTGCGGGGCGTCGAACAGGACGGCGCGCGGGCCCGGGTTGGCGTTCAGGATCTCGTTGAGGAGCGCTCCGTGGCCGCCCGCGACGTCCACGATCCGCCGCGCCCCGGAGAAGTCGTAGGCGCTGCTGACCTCGGCGAAGAAGGGTGTGCCCGCCACCATGGCCCGCTCGTAGGTCAGCGAGACCTCGGGGTTCTTGTGCAGGTACGAGAACAGGTCGGAGCCGTAGACGTGTGCGAACGCCGAGCGCCCGGTGCGCAGCGAGT
Source organism: Streptomyces sp. NPDC044984 (assembly GCF_040646935.1). Classification (NCBI taxonomy): domain Bacteria; kingdom Bacillati; phylum Actinomycetota; class Actinomycetes; order Kitasatosporales; family Streptomycetaceae; genus Streptomyces; species Streptomyces sp. NPDC044984. The sequence goes on along the minus strand of NZ_JBEZBE010000002.1, from coordinate 389,033 downwards.
GGGAGAGCGCGCCCCAGGCCGGGTAGAAGTGCGAGCCGTAGATGCGCACGTGGTCGCGCATCGAGTCGCGGGTGTCGGTGCGCAGCAGTTCACCGACCTCGGTCAGCGCCCAGCCGCCGGCCTCGTCGCCCTCGACCACTCCGAGGCTCTCCAGGAACAGCAGGAGCCGCCCCAGCGCGTCGGCGTCGGTCCGGGTCTCGATGGACAGGTCGACGGTCGAGGCACGGCCCGCCGCCGCGATGGCGTCGACGGTGCCCGACTCGACGGCGAGGTAGACGGCCTGGGTCTTCCAGAACCCGGCCATGAGCTCGAACAGGTGACGCCCTGCCGTTTCCTTCATGGTCATGCCCCCATCGTGGTGTCCGACGCCGTGTGCGGCCCGCCGGGCGGCGGGTGCTCTTCCCGTATCAACCGGGCGAGTTCGGAGCGCTGTACCTTCCGGGTCGAGGTGCGCGGCAGGTCGTCGAACCGGAGTTGGCGGAAGTCGCTCATCGGAGGCAGGTCGAAGGTCGCCCGCCGCCACCGCTTCTCGTCGAGGGGCGCCTCGCCCCGGGTGGCCACGACCGGGACCGGCTCGCCCTGCGGGCCCGCCACTATCACCACTTCCCGCAGTTCTTCGAGACGGCCCATCAGGAGGTCCTCGACCGCGAGGTTGCTGTCCACGGCCTCGATCCGGTCCACCTCGCGGTCGATCAGGTGCAGCAGGCCCCAGCGGCTGAGGTAGCCCATGTCACCGACCCGCCACCAGCCGTCGCGCAGTTCGCTCCGGAACCGTTCGTCCTCGCCCAGGTAGGTGAGGATCCGGGTGCGGCTGCGCACTTCGAGGTGGCCGGTCCGTCCGGCCCCGAGCCGGCGGCCCGAGTCGTCGACGACGCGCATGGAGATGAAGCCGGGCAGCGGCATCCCGACGCAGCGGCCGTCGGCCTTGTGGGCGGTCTGGCGGGTGTACCAGCGGCCGGCCATGGGACCGATCTCCGACTGCCCGTAGAACTGGACGAAGACCGGCCGCTTGTGCCGTGAGGCGGCGAGCATCCGCTGGATGGTGCGCGGGTGCATCGCGTCGAACGTGGCGCCGAAGACGCGGACGCTGGACAGGGGAGCGCCGGGCGCGTCGTCGAGTTCCTCCCAGTCGACGTACGTGTTGGGGTGGGTCTCGATGTAACCGGGGCGGGTGCGGACGAACAGCGGGCCGATGCGGTCCGGGTGCGGATCCACGGCGATCACCAGCGGGTTGCCGTGGCTGAGGAACATGGCGATCCCCTGGTAGAAGCGGGAGTGCACGAACGTCATGCACAGCGCGGCCGTCTCCTTGCCCCGGATGGGCCAGGAGACCAGCCGCTGCGGCACGAGCCGGTGCCAGCCGGCCTCGGGGCAGTGCACGGCCAGCTTCGGGACGCCGGTCGTACCGGAGCTGTGCGTGATCAGTGACGGCTGACGCGGGTGGAGGAACACCGGCTCGCGCCTGGGGGCGTCCGCGTACTCGGCGAGCGCGGTCGGTTCGATGGTCCGCCCGGAGGTTTCCGTGACGGGGCCCGAGGGTGCCGTACCGGCGGACAGCAGGATCTCGCGCACGTCGTCGGCCAGGGGCACGTCGCGCAGCTTGCCCGCCAGGGTGTCGCCGTCGGTGAGCAGCCACGGCTTCTCGAGCCGGACGAGCAGTTCGTGCGCCACCGCGCCGTCCAGGGCCGGTGACAGCAGCGCGGGTACGGCGCCGATGCGCGCGGTGGCGCAGGCGAGCAGCGCGATGTCGAAGTTGTCGGTCTTGTACAGGGCCACCCGTTCGGTGGGCCGGACGCCGGCCGCCCATAAGCGGGCCGCCAACTCGTCTATGTAGTCGGCCAGTTGCCCGACGGTGAAGTGGGTGCCCCGGTCGGGCGCCGACTGCAGCGGGCGGTCCAGCGTCACGTGTGTCGTGGCGTCGCGGCGCGCGGCGGCATGGAAGAGGTCGCCGATGTAGAAGCCGTTCCCGCGGGTGGCCCGGCTCAACAACGTGTGCAGCACTGGTTCTCCTCGTAGGTCAGGGGCGGGGGGTGAGACGTACGGCCGCGGGCTCCCGTCCGGCAGCCCGTTCGGGCCCCGGGACCGTGGTCGCCGCCGCGGCGTCGTGGCCGTACAGCCAGTCGAGGTGCTCCAGGTCCTGCCGCGCGCGCATGTCACGGTCGCGCCGCTCCTGGTGGGTGCCGTCGGGGAGGTGGAACGTCCGGCCCAGGGCGCGGGCGCGCCGGTGGACGTCGGCGGTGCGGGGCAGGCGGAGCTCCTCGTAGCGGCGGACGGCCCCGGCCAGGTCGCCGGGGCGGGCGTCCTGGAGGCAGCGCGCGAGGACCACGGCGTCCTCCAGCGCCTGGTTCGCCCCTTGGGAGAGATAAGGGAGGGTGGGGTGTGCGGCGTCGCCGAGCAGCACCACCCGGTCGGTGGCGTACCGGTCGGCCATGTCGCGGTCGAACAGGTCCCACCGGGTGACCGAGGCGGCGGCGGTCACCACCCGCCGGACCTCCTCGTGCCAGCCGGCGAACGCCGCGTCGAGGTCCTCGACCGCGCCCGGGGCCGACGTGGAACCGGAGCGGGTGTCCGGGCTGACGCCGACGGCGCTGAAGTGGACCGTGTCGCCGCCCGCGATGGGGTAGTACGTGACGTGCCGTTCGGGGCCGAGCCAGAACACCACCCGCGGATCGCGGGTGAAGGAGGGCACCACCTCGGCTGGGACGAGACCCCGGTGCACCGAGTAGCCCGAGAACCGCGGCGCGTCGTCGACGACCGCCGCGCGGACGACGGAGTGCACGCCGTCGGCCCCGATCACCAGGTCGGCGGTGGCCACGGAGCCGTCCGTGAGGTGGAGTTCGACCGCGTCGGGCCGTTCCACCAGGCGGGTGCAGCCCTTGCCGAGTTCGACGACGCCCTCGGGCAGGGCGGACACCAGACAGCGCTGCAGATCCGCGCGGTGGATCAAGTAGTACGGGGCGCCGAACCGTTCGTCGCACAGGGTGCCGTGCGGCACCCGGGCGATCGGGCTTCCGTCGTCCCACCGCCGGGTCTCGATGGCGCCGGCCCGCACCCCGGTCCGGGCGAGGGCGTCCGCGAGCCCGAGCCGGTGCAGGACGCGCACCCCGTTGGGGGAGAGCTGGATGCCCGCGCCCACGGCCCCCAGCACCGGTGTCCGTTCGAAGAGCCGGACGTCCATGCCGTGACCGTGCAGGAGTGTGGCGGTGACCAGGCCGGCTACGCCACCTCCCACGATGGCTACCTGTGCCTTCGACGGGGCCATGCGCATCCTCTCGACCAGGGGGAGGTTGGTCCGGGTGACGCCGTGAGGGCCGGTTCGCCGCCCGGACCGCAGGGTTTCCGTCAGCGTCGCAAACACCTGTCGAGGCCGAGCAGTAGGAGTGCTCAATGCCATGGGCACGTGCGGGAAAAGAGGCAGGAGCCCACCCCGGGGGATTGGGTGGACTCCTGCCGGTCCGTTGTCCGGACGGTCCGTTCGGCCGTCCGGCGGCCCGCCGTGGCGGGCGGCTCACCGGGCCGCGGTCCGTCGCCGGCCCGTGGCGGAGCGCCTACACGCGCTGGTCCTCCTCGATCCGGCGCGGTGAGAGCCGGGCGATGGGGGCGAGCATGAGCAGGGTGACGGCGGTGAGGAGGCCGAAGCCGAGGCGGTAGTCACCGGTGGCGTCGCGCAGACCCCCCACGATGACCGGTCCGACGGCCGCACACGCGTACCCGACGAAGAACGCCATCGCGGCGAACCGCCCGGCCTGGGCGGCGTCCCGGCTCGCCGAGACGGGCAGGGTCAGCACCAGCGTGAACAGTCCGCCGTGTCCGATGCCCATGGCGAGGACCCAGAGCCAGGTGCCGGTGCCCGGGCTGAAGGCGAAGCCCAGGAATCCCACGGCGGTCAGCGCCGTCGTCACCGCCAGTCCGAAGCGCTTGTCGTCGCGCTCGCCGAGCAGGGCGGGAACGCCCAGCATCGCGACGACCTGGATGGAGATCATCACCGTCAGCACGAAGCCGGCCCGGGCCTCGCTCAGTCCGCCGTCGTCGTGCAGCAACGGCGCGATCCACGCCAACTCGCAGTAGTACAGGGCGGAGTTGCCGGCGGAGATCGCGGTGATCCGCCAGGCCAGGCCGGAGCGCCAGGGCAGACCGGTGGTGGTTGGGCCCTTGGGGCCGTCGATGTGGGCGAGGCGCAGTTGCCCCTTCGCCGCCGACCAGAGCACGATGCCGGCGACGGCGAGGAGAGCCCATGACGCCAGGGCCACGGGCCAGGAGTCGACCGCGTCGGCCAGGGGGGCGCTGACCCCGGCCGCCACCGCGCCGCCCAGTCCGAGCCCCGCCGTGTAGATCCCGGTCACCAGGCCGGCGCGGTCGGCGAAGCGGGTCTTCACGACGGCCGGCAGCAGCGTCTGGGCGATCGCGATGCCGGCGCCCACGACGGCGGCACAGCACAGCTGGAGCCAGGTGGTCCCGCCCAGTCCCCGGGCCGCGGTGGCCACGGCGACGACGGCCAGGCCGATCAGCACACCTCGCTGCAGTCCCCACCGGCGGCCCACCGACGCGGCCAGCGGAGCGCACAGGCCCATGGCCAGGGTCGGGATGGTCGTCAGCAGGGACACCGCGGTCGCCGACAGGTCGAGGTCCGCGCGGATGCGGTCCACCAGGGGGGAGACCGCGGCGATCGCGGGACGGAGGTTGGCCGCCGCCACGAACAGGGCCACGGCGGCGAACCCGAGGGCGGCGCGCTCCTGGCCGGAGGTCGCGGCGGCGTCTTCCGAGCGGTGACCCGGTGCCGCGGCGGCGGGTGACGCGGAGGATAAACGATCTTCAGTCTCGCTCATGACCTGCACCTTCGTCTATCTCGGATATGTGCCGTCCTTGTTTATACCAGGATCTCGGACAGTCAACATCCGAGACTGCTAGTCTGGCGTCATGAAGCTGTCCAATGGAGTCGAGTGGGCGCTGCACTGCTGTGTCTCGCTCACTCAGAGCCAGGCCCCCGTGCCGGCCGGGCGGATCGCGAAGCTGCACGGCATCCCGCCGGCCTACCTCGCCAAACACCTGCAGTCGCTCTCCCAGAGCGGCATCCTGCGCTCCACGCCGGGGCCGACCGGCGGGTACGTGCTCACCCGGTCCCCGGACCGGATCACCGTCCTGGACGTCGTCCTGGCGATCGACGGCCCCGAACCGGCGTTCCGCTGCACGGAGATCCGCAGACAGGGCCCGCTCGCCCTGGAGCCCGAGAAGTGCCGCACGCCCTGTGCCGTGTCGCGGGCCATGGCCGCCGCCGACTCCGCGTGGCGGGCGGCGCTCGAGGGCGTCACGATCGCCGACCTCGCCCGGGACATCGAGGCCGACAGCTCGGGAGCGGCCATGGGGTCGGTACGGCAGTGGCTGGCCGGGACGGGATAGCCCGCCCCTCCTCCCGCCCGCGCCGCCCCCTTACCGCATGTTCCCGGAGGTACACCGAGCAATGAGCCCCGACGAGTGCCTCGTGCCCGTGTTCGGCTCCGAACTGTCCGCCGTGGAAGTAGTACCGATCGCCCGCCTGCTGCTGGCCGACTCCCCTCGCTGCGGGGGCGAGGACCATGAACACGTCCGTCTGCTCGCCGAATCGGAGGCGCCGCTGCCGCCGATCACCGTGCACCGTCCGTCCATGCGGGTCATCGACGGCGTACACCGACTGCTGGCCGCCCGGTGGCGCGGCAGGCACGAGATCCAGGTGCGGTTCTTCGACGGGCCGGCGGAGGACGCGTTCATCCTCGCGGTCGAGGCCAACGTCAGACACGGGCTGCCGCTGTCCGCGGCCGAGCGCACCACTGCCGCGATCCGCATCCTCCGCACGCACCCGGAGTGGTCCGACCGCGCCATCGCCTCCATCGCCGGCCTGTCGGCCAAGACGGTCGCCGCCCAACGCCTCAAGGTCCAGGGTGACGCGGGTCGGACGGGCCGCATCGGCAAGGACGGCCGGGTCCGTCCGCTCAGCAGCGCCGAGGGACGCAGGATCGCGGCCCGGCTCATCGCCGAGGATCCGTCCGCGTCACTGCGCAGCATCGCCAAGAGGGCGGGCATCGCGCCGGGAACGGTCCGTGACGTGCGCGACAGACTGCGGCGCGGAGAGGACCCCGTGCCGTCCAGACCGCAGCCGGCGCAGGCCACTCCCGCGGCCGTGCCCGCGTCGCGGCCCGCCCCGCCGCGCCTGGTCGTCCACCGGGACACGGCGTCCCTGTCGGCCGAGGCCCGTGAGGCGATGTTCCGCAGCCTGTGCCGGGATCCGTCCCTGCGGATGACCGAGACCGGGCGTCTGCTGCTGCGGATGATGGAGGTCCACATGGCCGCGGACCACCGGCACATCGCCGCGGCGGTGCCGGCGCACTGCGCGGAGTCGATCTCCGCGATGGCCACGGCCTGCGCGGAGGTCTGGCAGGAACTGGCCACCCTGGTCAAGGCGTCCGCGCCCACCCCGTCGTTCCCCCAGGCGCCTCCGTGGAGCGCCGCCCCCGCCGTATAGGACCCGTCGGACGGCCGACGGCGGCTTGCGGTCCCGGGAACGACCGTTCCCGGGACCGCAAGCCGCCACCGGTGCGCCGGTTCACCGGTGCGGGTGCTCGGTGCTCTCAAGGGTCCCCGCGGGCGGAGCCGGTCTCAGACGGCGAGGGCGTCCGAGTTCAGGATGGCCAGTTGAAGGTCCTGGAGCGGGGCTCCGGGTTCGATTCCGATCTCCTCCACGAGACGCACCCGCAGACCGCGCAGGACCTCCAGGGCCTCGGCCCGCCGGCCACCGAGCGCGAGCGCCCGTACGTACTGGTGGTGCAGGGCCTCGTGGAGCGGGTGCTCCCGGGTGACGGCGGCGAGCTGGGTGATGGCCTGCTGGTGCAGACCGGCCTTGATCTGGGCCTCGGCCCGTATCGCTATGGCGTCGAGTCTGGATTCCTCAAACAGCCTCCGCTTGGAGTCGAGTACGCGACCGGCCGGCGCGTCCGCCAGCGCGTCTCCCCGCCACAACTCCAGGGCGGCGTCCAGCAGTCCGATGCCCTCGAGCGTCTTCCCCTCGCTCAGCGCTCTACGGCCGAGCATCGTCAGCCGCTGGAACTCCAGCCAGTCGAGCTGGAGCTGGTCGCCTTTCAGGCAGTAACCACCGGATCCGGTCACCAGTACCTCCTGGGAGATCCGGGCGGCGGAGTGCCCGATGACCCGGGCCAGCAGTTTTCGGCAGTTCAGGATGTACGTCTGCAGGGTGCGCAGACCCGTCACGGGCGGGTTCTCCTGCCACAGCTCCCGCACCAGGCCCTGGACCGGGACCACCTGGTCGGTATGGACCAGCAACATGGCCAGGACCGTTCGTATCTTCGGTGCGACCGCGACGGCTTCGACCGCCCCCTCGACACCGATGTGCAGGGCACCCAGAACCCTGGCCTGCACACGGGGTGGAGCGCTCTCTGCCCGGGGGGCCTCGCGTGCGATGTGAAAGTCGAGGCAGAGGTCGGCCGCATAGTTCGTTTGGTGCATCTGTCCCCCATCACTCGAATCCGGTCACCTGTTGCCAGTAATTCGGCCACATGGATTGACTGAGCGATCCAAAGGTAACAGCCCCCCTCCGCTTACCCGGATCGGTTTCGGCCGACCTGGCTGTAAACATATGAAGCATTTGCGCAAGCTGCTTCTCGCCTGTGCAACCGAGGAACTTCCTCGGTTGCACAGACAGCCGTGTGACCTGCGGTTCGAACGGTGCGAAGCGTCCGCCTCGGAATCCCGAGCTGTAATTCAACGATTCCTTCGACTGTTTCTTGAACGCCCTCTGTGACGCTGCAAGCGCCCCGCCGAAACCAACCTCCGCCTGTTCCAAACCAGCCGGCAGAAGGAGCACCCGATGGCGCGCGCACCATTAACCGGTAGAGCATTACGTCTGGCCAGGCTGTCCGGTCATGACGACGGACGACTTCTTCTCGTCCCCCTGGACCACTCGGTGTCCGACGGCCCCGTCGCCACGGCCGCGGGCTTCGGCGGTCTGATACGCGACATCGTGGACGGCGGAGCGGACGGCATCGTCGTGCACAAGGGCCGGGCCCGGCTGATCGATCCCGAGATGTTCACCACCTGCTCGTTGGTCGTCCACCTCAGCGCCAGTACCGCGCTCGGCCCCGACAGCAACGCCAAGGTCCTGGTCGGGGACGTCGAGGAGGCGGTCCGGCTGGGAGCGGACGCGGTCAGCGTCCATGTGAACATCGGAGCCGACACCGAGTCCGCGCAACTCGCGGACCTGGGCACGGTCGCGGCGGCGTGCGACCGGTGGAGCGTGCCCCTGCTCGCCATGGTCTACCCGCGCGGCCCGAGACTGACCGGACCCGCCTCCCCCGAGCAGGTGGCACACGTGGCCAACATCGCCGCCGACCTCGGCGCCGACGTGGTCAAGACGGTCTTCGCGGGACCGGCGGAACGCATGGCCGAGGCCGTCGCCGCCTCACCCGTGCCGATCCTGGTGGCGGGTGGCGCCGCCGACGGGCAGAGCCTGGCCGAATTCGCCCGCACCGCGCTGGCCGTCGGTTGCCGCGGCCTCGCCGTGGGGCGGCGCGTCTTCTCCTCCCGCACTCCGGGTCGTGTGGTCCGCGAACTCGCCGACATCGTGCACGGCCCGGCCGGAACCCCCGATTCCCTCCCTTCCCGACACATGGCAGGTGTGATGTGAAGCTCAGCTGGATCGACATCCGCAACGTCGGCTCCGCGAAGGACGCCATCCTCCAAGAAGCGATTCACGCGCGCGTCGACGGCATCCTCGCCGCGGCCCCCGAGGACCTGGAGCATCTGCCGCCGACCGTGAAGAAGATCCTGTTCCCCCAGGACCGGCCGCTGCCGGAGGACTTCGGTGCCGCGGACGTGGTCATCGTCGATCCGGCCAAGCACGGGGACCCCGCCGAGCTGGCCGGACGTCACCCGGACGTCGAGTTCGGGCGGTACGTGGAGATCAAGGACGCCGAGACCCTGGAGGACGCCTGCCGGTCCGGCCGCACGGACAAGTGGAGCCTGCTGTTCTTCCGCGATCCCACGAAGATCCCGCTGGAGATCGTGATCGCCGCGGCGGCCGGGGCGAAGGGCAGCCTGATCACGGTCGCGCAGGACGTCGAGGAAGCCGAGATCATCTTCGGTGTGCTGGAGCTGGGCTCGGACGGGGTGCTCATGGCCCCGGCCCGGGTGGGCGACGCCACGGCGCTGAGGCAGGCGGCCGAGGTCGACATACCCGATCTGACCCTCGTCGAGCTCGAGATCACGGCGACGGCCCACGTGGGCATGGGCGAGCGGGCCTGCGTGGACACCGCCACGTATTTCCGCGAGGACGAGGGCATCCTCGTCGGCTCGCACTCCAAGGGCATGATCCTCTGCGTCAGCGAGACCCACCCCCTGCCGTACATGCCCACCCGGCCGTTCCGCGTCAACGCCGGGGCGATCCACTCGTACACGCTCGCCAAGGACCGGCGCACCAGTTACCTGAGCGAGCTGAAGTCGGGCAGCAAGGTCACCGCGGTGGACATCCACGGCCGGACCCGGCTGGTGACCGTGGGCCGCGTCAAGATCGAGTCCCGTCCGCTGCTGTCCATCGACGCCATCGGGCCCGACGGGCGCACCGCCAACCTGATCCTCCAGGACGACTGGCACGTCCGGGTCCTCGGGCCGGGAGGTTCGGTGCTCAACAGCACCGAACTCAAGCCCGGCGACAAGGTGCTCGGCTACCTGCCGGTGGAAGACCGTCACGTCGGCTACCCGATCGACGAGTTCTGCCTGGAGAAGTGAGTCCACCCGGCCGGGGCGCACCCCCTCGCCCCGGCCGGGTCCGCCCCGGACCGCACGGAAGGCATAGGGAGAGTGCCTCATGCTCAGCACACACGCTTCCCCGTATCCGGCGGGCCCCCGGCCGGCGCGGCGGCGACGGACGGCGCTCGAACGACGCGGTCTCGCCCTCCGATTCGTCATGATCATCGGGGATCAGCGGCTGGCCGAGGCCCGCCACGTCCTGTGCGACCAGGACACCGTGGTGGTGGACTTCCCCGAGTCGTCCGTCCGCATCGGCCTGTCCAGGCTGCTGCCCGAGCCGGACGGAGGCATCGTGCTGGACTGCCGCGTCCACCTCCACGACGAGGACGGCACCCCGCGCGGGTCCACCTCCACCTCGTGGCAGCGGGTGCTCACCGGCCGGCCGGGCGCCCTGCACCAGAGGGAGGCGCTGCTGCGCGAGGTGGTGGCGGCCAGGAGCCGGGTCCCCGACCGGGCCGTCGCCCGTCCGGAACTGGCGTCGCTGCGCTACCTGGCGGCAGCGGTGTGAACGAAGCCCTGTGCGCCCGGGCCCACCGCGGTGGACCCGGGCGCACAGGGCACCGCGGCTCTCCGGACAGGCACCCCTCCCGCCCGGGCACCTCCTAGGAGCCGGCGCGGTCCTCGAAGCGCGCCACGCCGGGCACGGCCAGGCACAGGAGGCTCGACGCGGCGACCACGGCGCCTCCGGCGACGAGGGTGCCGGTCATGCCCAGCCAGGAGACCATGGGGCCGACGAGCGCGAACCCGACCGGCAGGAGCGCGTACGCGCCGAGCTGGTCCAGGGCGAAGACCTTGCCCAGCAGCGCGTCGGGGAAGGCGCGTTGCAACGCGGAGATCCAGTACACGAAGTAGAGCTCGACCACGAAGCCGCCCAGCGCGAAGCAGAGCATCACCGCGGGCAGCGGGAACGGCGCGGCCAGACTCAGCGGCACCAGCGCGTACCCGGTCAGCGCGAGCATCGACACGGCTCCCCGGGCCCTGGGCTGCCAGCGCCCCGCCAGCGCGATCGCCGGGAGCGCGCCGGCCCCCATGGCGGCCAGCACGACGCCGTACGCCACATCGCCGCCGAAGTCGCGCCGTGCCACGATCGGCAGGAGCGTGAGCGCGGTCGCCGAGCCGGCGAACAGGTGCAGGCACACCGTGCCCATGACGGCCATCACCCAGGGACGCCGGCGGATGGCCCGGAGTCCGGCGGCCACCTCACCGAGTACGGACGCACGGGCGGCCGCCGAGGGCCTGGAGTCCGACACCCGCAGGACACAGAACGCGGCCAGCGCGAACACGGCGCTGGTCACCAGCAACGCGGGCCGCACCCCGATCAGGGTCACCGCGGTCACCCCGACCAGCGCACCGCCGACGGCGGCGCCCCGCTGAGCCGCGGAGACCAGGGCGTTGCCGCGCTCCAGGAGGCCGTCGGGCAGCAGGTTCGGCAGCAGCGAGCGCGACGCCGGCCGGGAGAGGGCTTCGCCGGCGCCGACCACGGCGGTGATCAGGGGCAGGACGCCCAGGGGCAGCCAGGTGAGGAGGACCGCGGTGACGAGCAGGACGACCGAGCGGAAGCCGTCGGCCGCGATCAGGATGCGGGTGCGGCGCAACCGGTCCGCGATCACACCGCCGGCCAGCAGGCACACCACCAGGGCCACGCCCCGGCCGGCCAGCACCAGGCCGACCTGCGCCGCACCGCCCCCCTCGTGCAGGACGTACAGACTGAGGGCCACCGGGAACACCTGGTCGCCGACGGCCCCGCTGGCCTGTCCCGCCCACAGCCGCAGGAACTGCGGGTGGTCCCGTAACTTCCCGCCGCTCGCCGTGTCCTCGTCGACGCGGCCGGCCGCGGTGGTGTCTTCCGTCATGAGTCGTCCGGATCGCTTTCTCTTCCCGGTGCGCCCTCCGGCCGCACCGCCTCCTGCGCTGTGGTGGCGTGCCAGGGCGCGGCGGAGGGAGGCAGCAGCAGACCGATGTCGACCAGCGCCGCGGCCACCTTTCGCGCGTCGTCCTCGCCCAGGGCCGCGGTGAGCCCCGCCATGTCCGCGACCTGATCACGGTGCAACGCCGCCAGGAAGGGCGACACCGACGCGGGCAGCCGCACCCGGCGGTTCCCCACCGACAGCTGAACTCCATCCTTCACGGAAGCCGTGTGAAAGTACACGCCCGCCCGCAGCCGGTGAACACCCTGAGGCCGTACGCCCTCCGGCAGGGGCAGAAACGGCACGGGTTCCGGCGTCTGTTCCCGGAACGCCGCTTTCCGCAGCGCCCACAGCACGTCTTCCGGAGCCGCGTCGGCGGCCAGCGCCGCGAGCCGTTCGCCGGCTTCCCTGAGCAGGTTCCGCGCGAGTCCGGGGTCGGCGACAAGCCCGTCGGTGTCGACGCCGACGCGCATCCAATCGTCGTCGACCGCCTTGCGCACGAGCTCGCCGAGCAGATCGTGCCGGGTGATCGTCGAGACGGCGACGGTGAGATGGATGGACAGCGTGTCCCGCGCCATCGGCGAGTGCATCGTCCCCCGCGGCAGGTACAGGCTGTCGCCGGCCCGCAGCACCAGATCCGCGAGCGGCCGGCTGGCCGCGCGCATCTCCTCCCGCCGCCGCGCCGGAACGTCGAACCAGGCGTGGGCCGGCAGGGGGTCGGGCAGCGGCGGCGTACGCAACAGCCACCGCTTGTCGCCCGCTATCTGCAGCACCAGCACGTCCTGGACGTCGAAGTGCAGATCCACCCCTTGGGAGCCGGGCGGTGTGACGAACGCGTTGACCTTGACGGGGTGACCGATCTCGGCCGCCAGTTCATGCGCGAAGCGCCGTATAGGGGGGTGGAAGCGGTGCAGGGAGCGCACGATCAGGGTCTGTCCCGAGGCGAGCGCGTGACGAATGCCGTCGGTGTCGGGGAACGGCGGGGTGCCGGGAGCGTCACCCGATTCGGCGACGCAGCCCCGGGTCACGTCGCCTTCCACGCCGTCACGCACCAGTCGGAGCGAAGAGGTGCGCAGCCCGCCCGAGAGCAGCTCCTCCAGGACGTGGGGGGAGAACAGGTCGGTGAAGTCGTCCGGCAGATCGGCGGCTCGGGTGTGCACATGTCGATGACCGAACACCGACGCGCGGAACTCGTCCGGCGGCAGTGCGACACAGCGCTTCAGACTCATGACCCACTCCTGCGGCAGACGGCCCGGTGCGGGGCGCGGACCACGGTGAACCGCCGTGTCATCGCACCGCTCCCGGGCTCGGGAAGGCGAAGTCGGCCGGGAGCAGCGAGGCGGGTGCCTCCGGAACCCCCGCGGCCAACAGATAGACGGCGAACTCGTCGTCGGGGTCGACACCCAGGAACCGCTCCACCTGGCTGTCGGCGAAGGCGACGGTCTGGAAGGGGCCGAGGCCCAGAGCCGTGGCGGCCAGCGCGAAGGTCTGGGCGTAGTGCCCGGCGTCGTACATCCACAGGCGATAGGCGCGCGGGTGACGGTACTTCCAGGCCAGGCGGTTGGCGACGGCCGTGGTGAGAATGGTGAACGCGCCCTGGTAAGACGCTTCTTGATGGTACGTCAGGTCGGCCAACCGCGCCCGGTCGGCCCGGGCGTCCAGGAGTTCCAGCGCGTGGCGCACCACCGAGTAGTGGTACAGGCCGGTCGGGACGCCGGTGACGTTGTGGACGACGACGTACGCCTCGACTTCGTGGCGGCCGCCGGCCGAAGCGCTCACCCGGCACTGCTGCACCCCGAAGTCCCCGCCGTCGATGAACCGGTGCGGCGCGAAGCTGTGGAAGAGCAGTGTCGCGAGCTGGTCGAGGGAGACGGGGGCGTCCGCGAACCGGCGGTGGGTGCGCCGCCCGGCGAAGACGTCGTCCACCGGCGCGGTCAGGGGCAGGGGCCTGCGCGGCAACAGCACGACGGGGCTGTCCGCGTACTCCTTGAACGCCGCGGGGGCGTCGCCCCCGGCGAGGATCGCCTCCGCCTCGTCGGCCCGCCGGGGCGAGTCGACGAGATAGTCGACGTCCCGCGCCTCGACGTGGAAGCGCTGCGTCAGGCCGCCCCAGTGCTGCCACAGGGCCGGAACCCGGGGGTTGTCGTCCACGGCGGTGAGCACCCCGAGCCGGAGCAGACCGGTCACCGCCTGGCGCACCTGGGCCTCGTGCTGTGAGCCGAACGCGCCCGCCAGCTCGTCCAGGTCGATTCCGTCCCCGGCCCGGTCCAGCACCTTGCGCAGATCGTCCGAGAGCCTGATCCACTGCGCCCGCCCCGGGACGCCGACCTCCAGTCCCTCGGGAAGCCATCGCAGAACCAGGTGTTCGGGACGGCGGACCTTCATTCACGTCTCCCTCTCGGCGACCGCGCCGGCGACCGCCCTCCAGATGTGGTCCGGCTGTGATGCCTGGGCATCACAGCCGGACTTACCGTTCGTCCGCGCGGGACGATCAGGTGGACGGGTGGTGCAGCAGCACCTGGCCGTCCTCGACGATCTCGATGTCGAGCTCCATTTCTGTCACCTCCTGTTACTTGGTCAGCGGTTTTCCGACGTGTCGGCGGAGAGAAAAGAGAGCCCATTCTCAGCCTGGGCCGCTATTCGTTCCGCCGACGTGTTCGACATTAGGCCCGGTGTTTCGGCTCGGGCAAGACGCTCCACGATTCATGGCCAAAAATGCGGCTACGGCGCGCCGGCCCCATAGAGAAACTCCAGGTGAGGGCCTGTTTGATCGAGGCGACTCCTTCACTCGTGGCTTCCTGATCCGACCTTCAGGGGATCGTGAAACAAGTCTTGAGCGGTTCTCGACAGGGTGCCACTAGAATCCCCCGTCCGGAAATTGAAAGGTCTCCCTTTTTCGGGAATCCATCATTTCCGGCGGGCGTGGGAATTCTCGTCGAGAGCGGATGTGCGGTGTATCGGGTTTCCCGCGGCGATCCGCACGGGTGACGGCACCCGCGGACCGTCGCCCGCACTCGGGACTGCGCCGCGTGCGGTCCCGACGCCCGGCGAGCAGGCATGGGCGCGGTGGGCGCGGTGTGCGTGGTGGATGCGGTGGCCGTGGTGGCCGCGGTGGAGAGCCGACGGTCCGCCCCGTCGGCCCTCAGTCGCTGTCCGAGGCGGCGCCCGTCGCGGCGGGGCCGGGGTGACCCTGGTGGATGAAGGGGGCCCAGGCGGCCGGGCGGTCCAGCCGTGGACCCCCGCGCAGTTGGCCGAGCAGGTCGTCGCCGAGCGATCCCGGGTCCTCGCGGTGCGGATCGAGCATCCACATCTGCGCCGCCCTGAGCGCGTCCACCGGACTGAGGCCCTCGACGGACACGTAGTGGTGGAACACGGTCATCATCAGGGCCGAGGCGGAGTCACGGGTGGCCCACCGGGAGCCCACCACGTCGCGCGCGCCACCCGCCACGAAGGCGGTCGTCAGGGTGAGCGCCTCGTCGTGGTCGCGGGTGCTCAGGTCCGTCTCGCAGGCACTGAGCACCACCAACGGGCCGTCGTCCGAGCCCTGTTCACCCGTCCGGCGGCCGAGGAGCCGGGACACGGTCAGCATGCCGGGGTTCGGCCGCGCGTCCGGCCCGCCCTCGTCCGGCAGCAGTTCGGGACAGTCCTCGGGATACGCCAGTTGCAGGGCGGACGCCGTAGGGCTCGGTCCGGCCGAGCCGTGGCAGGCCACGTGGAGCACGGACGGGGTCCCGGCGAGCACGTCGAGGAGGTCGTCCGGGGTGCCGGCGGCCTCCGGTTCGACGGGGAGGTCGTAAAGGTCTCCGTACAGCCGTGCCCCCGGGTACAGGGACCGGTGGAGCGCCGCGACCTCCAGCTCGGCGTGCGGCAGGCTCATGCTGGGATCCGCCACCAGGACGGGATCGGCGGCCGGGGCGCGCCGGGCGCGGCGGACCGTGTCGAGGAACTGCCGGCCGGACGCCGCGTAGCTGAACACCATCGCCTGGCACGCGTACGCGTGCGGTGCCCCGGCGGGCAGCCGCGCCGCGTGCCACGGGACGATGCCGAGGCGCCCGCACGGCACCAGCACGATCCTCGGCGGGCCCGGCCTGCCCCTGCGCCGGTTCCCGTTGGCGGCGAGCCGCTCCGCGACGCCGCTCATGACGGGCACGATCACCGCTCCGGTCGCCCAGTCGCACAGCGCGGCGAGCGCTTCCTCCCATTCCTGTCCGGCGGACGCGTCGTGGGGCCGCGACTGGTGCCGGGCCGCCGCGTCGAGGTAGGCCTCCAGGGGGCCGCTGTGCTCGCCGGAGAGCATCGGCAGCGCCCGTACGCCGGTGCCGGTGTCCGGGCCCACCACGATCGCCATGCCCGGTGTGGTGCCCTCACCGGCCAGCAGGTAGACCAGCGCGTCCGCCTCGCCCTCCGCGACCCCGGCCTTCAGCTCCTCGACCGTGGGCGTCCGGAACAGCACGCCGTCCGGCTCCCGGTGGCCGAGCGCCACCAGCGCGCGGCGCCGCAGGGAACTGGGCAGTTCGCGGGGGAGCACGCCGGGCTCCCCGCAGCCGGCGGTGTCCGCCGCCCGCCACTCCCGGGCGAGTTCGTGGTGGCCCCGGGACTCCAGCAGGTCGGGGACGGCCCGCGAGGTGGACGCCGCCTGCAGCACCAGCGCCCGGCCCAGTTCCAGCGCGGCCACGGCCTCCTCGACCCGGCCCTGGGAGGCGGCCCAGACGGCGGCCCGTACGCCGCGGTCGGCTCCGGACCGGGCGGCCAGCAGACCGTGGTCGGGACCGGACTGCAGGACGACGTCACCGGCGAGCGCCTGGAGGGCCTCCAGCGCCGCGTCCGTGGCGGCGTCCCGGTCCGCCGGGTCCTGGGTGCGGGCCAGGCGGACGCGGTGGTTCTCCGCGAGCTGCCAGAGCGCGGGGGCGGCGATGTGCGGGTGCCTGCCCTGCCGGACGCGGTCGCGGACCCGTTCCAGTTCGCCGATGGCGGCGTCCAGGTCGGCCGGGTCCTTGGTCACGGTGTGCCGCATCGTCGCCGCCAGGGCGGAGAAGTAGCGGGTGTCCACGGAGGCGTCCGCGGGGAGAGGGGCGTGCTCGGGCATGAGGTCCGGCGCGTCGCCCACGACGGCCCGGGCGGTGAGCAGCGTGTCCCTGAAGGCCTTGACCAGCGGGTCGGGCAGGCCGTGGGAGGCGGAGGTCATGGAGGCCAGGGTCTCCTCCTGGTGGGCGAAGCCGCGCAGGAGCGTCCCGGTGTCCCGGGTGTGCGTGCCGAGGCCGGTCAGCGCGGTGCCGAGCGCGAGCCGCACCACCGGGTGGAACGGGTGGCCGGCCGGAACGGACCGCTCGAGGGACTCCAGTTCGTCCACCAGCGCCGCGAGGTCCTCCCCGGACTCCGCCTCCTCCGCCTCGCGCACCCGGAGGAGCAGGTTCATCGCCCGGTTGCCGATGAGGAGCCCGGCGGCGGCCGGGTCGGCGGCCGCCTGCTGTTCGAAGTGCTCGGTGACCTGCCTCGCGTGGCCGCGGGCGGCGTCCGTGTCCTGGTGGCTGCCGCCCAGCGGCTGGCCCGCCTGCAGCACCAGACGCATCAGGGTCTCGATCTCGGAGGCCCGGCCGTGACCGTCCGGCAGCCGGTCCAGGTCTGTGCCCAGCCGCTGGAGCAGTCGGCTGATCTGCTCCGGGTCGCCCGTGCGCAGGGCGTCCATGGTGCCGAACATCGCGGCCAGCCAGGAGCCGAGGACGGTGGTGTCGGCCTCCGGGTCCGGGGCGGCAGGGTCCGGGTCTGGGCGGGCAGGGTTCGGGGCGGCCGGGTTCGGGGCGGTCGGATTCGGGTCCGGGGTGCCGCCGTCGACGGCCGCCGACGGGGTTCCGGGGGTCCCGGCGGTTTCGGGGGTCCCGGGGGTCCCGGCGGTTTCGGGCAGGTCCTTCACCAGGTCCAGGAGCACCCGCAACTGCTCGGCGAAGGGAAGGTCCGCGGGCAGCATGCCCAGCAGCCGCTCCGGTTCGGAGAGGCCGGAGCGCGCCAGGTACGACAGCAGTTCCTGGGCCTGCCCGAGCTTCTCCCGGACATCCGGCGGCACCGGCAGCCGACCGGCCTCCTCGACCAGCGCGGCCAACTTCGCCATCTCTTCCTCCACCGCGCCCGAGCCCACCTTCAGCGTCTGGTCGAGGACGGGCCAGAAGTCCGGGGCCGCCCCCGGCGTGCCGACCGGTACCGACATGTCCGTCACCATCAGCAGGAACATCGCCGCCCACTGCCTGTCCTGCTCCGTCACCGCCTCGCCGGACGGTGTCGCGGGGTCCCGCGCCTCGTTCAGCAGGCGCTGCGCGCGCTCGCGGTCCTCCTGGGTGCCGTTCCCGGTGGCGTACCGGACGGCGAGCAGGGCGCCCAGGCGCACGGTGACCAGGCCCAGCAGCGCGTGATCGTGGTCCAGGAGGCCCCGCAGGCCCGAGAGTTCGGCCACCGGGCCGTCGAAGTCCCCGGGGGACAGGGTCCCCTCGCCCGCCCGGGAGATCACCCGGGCCGCACGCTCGGTCGCGTCGGCGGCCCAGAGCCGCAGTCCCCGGACGCCCCCGCCCGACTCGTCGCTCACCATGCTCGCGCGTCCCCCTGTCCGCCGCCGGTGTTTCCGCATCCACCGGCTCACCGGCCTCGTGGGCCCATGATGGTTCCACGGCCGCTCCCGCGGTACGGCGATCGCGTCAACTACCGGAAGAAAACCGGAAGTCGGCCAGGAGATGCCCTGAGAGGTGGTAAAGCTCCCCGAGGCTCCCCGAGGTTCCCCGAGGCGCGCGGCACCGCCGTTCGCCGTGTGCGGCCGGCCACCGGTGTCCGGGGGGCGGGGGCGGGGCGAACACCGGTCGTTGTCCGGGCCGGTTGTTCACCCGGCGGGGGACGTGCTGCTTCGCTGGTCCCGTGGGGAAACGGCGGAACACGTGGAGCGAGGGCGAGGGAGGGAGGTCCCGTGGACCTCGGTGGTGCGACCGTTCCGGTGACCACGGTCGTCGGGGTCGGCGGAACGCCGCTGTCCGCGCCGCTCACCCGGCGCGCGGCGGACCGCAGCCGGCAGCGCGGGCAGGAGCGCGCCGAGGAGCTGCGGGAACGCCGCAGTGAGACCCAGGAACCGCGGTCGTGCCACGTGGCGCTGAACACCGCGGGCCGGCAGCACCTGGCCGCGCTCACCGACCAGGCGCACGCACTGGACCGGCCCGGGGAGCCGGGTTCCGCACGGCAGCGGCTGGCCGAGGCGCGCGACCGGTACCGGGACGTGTGCGCGGAGGCCCGGATGCGGCTGCCGCAGCGCGTGCTCGAGCACGCGGGTGGCGTCAGCCACGACCTCGGCGTGGTGTACGGCAGGGTGCGGCGGCTGGACGACGGCGTACCGAGACGCGGGGACTCGCCCGCCGTCGTGCAGGAGGGCATCGACGCGCTGTGGGAGCGGTTGCGGGGGATGCGGCGCGAGGTGCGAGCCGATCTGGGCGTGTCCCGGGCGGATTCTCGCCGCCGACGGCTGCGACGGGGTCGACCTGCACCGCAGCGTCGAACACCCCACGCGCTACCGCCTCATGGTCCGGTGGGAGACGGTCGAGCACCACACCGTCACCTTCCGCGCCTCCGAGGGCTTCGCCCGGTGGCGGGCCCTGGCGGGGCCGCACTTCGCGGCCCCGCCGCAGGTCGAACACGTACGCTCCGTCCTCGCGCACGCCGAAGGCCCGTGAGGACCCTCGAGCCGCGTGCCGACCTGTCCCGTCCCGTCCTGGCCTGGCCCGTCCCGGCCACCTCCCGCGTCGTCTCCGTGCCGTCGGCGGAACGCTTCCGCGGTGCCGTGACCATCGGCCGCCCGCACCTGCACCCGCGCCCGTGACGCCCCGGCTCGGCTACCGGGAACGACGGCCGGCCGGCGGGTCGCCGGCCGTGCGGACGGCCTCGGCGATCCAGGCCATGGCCTCGGGCACGTCGAAGTTGCCGGCGTGCGGCTGGTTCCAGGCGAGCCGGTAGTCGAGGTTCTCGACCTGCTGGTCGGCGGCGAGCGCCCGGTCGAGGTTGACCGACACCGTGAAGGAGGTGTCCCGGTCGCGGGTGCCGTGGCGGACGTACCAGTTCGGCGCGGTGTCGGCGCGGGTGCCGATGAAGTCCATCGGGTTGATCAGGTGGACCTGGTCGTCGACGGTGGTGCTCCTCCTGGCGGTGTACTGGTCCCAGGTCAGCCCGGTGTCGTCGAGGCCGCTGCCGTCGCCGGCGACGTCGTTGTGGTTCCAGCCGTACTCGGTGTAGTTCATGTACGTCTGCGTCGACGGGCCGAAGAGGTTGGTCTCGGTGCGACTGGTGGTGTTCCCGTCGACGCCCACGGCGTCGAAGGCGGGGGTCGTCTTCAGTGTGGCCTGGGTGGCGACGAAGGCGAGGTACTTCGCCATGTCGACGGAGCGCACCGTGCGGGTGGCGGTGTCGACGTCGATCCAGTCGTTGACGTACGACGTGGTGGTGCCCCTCGACGTGATCTCGAAGGTGCCGCCCAGCGGCGGGATCGTGTGGGCGGGGTCCGCCTCCAGATAGGTCTCGGCGGAGCGGACGACCTCCTGCTCGACGGCGTCGAGCATGGTCGCGGCGGTGAGTCGGGAGCCGTCGGGGTTGCGCAGCCCGAGGCTCTTCTCGTACGCCGCGAACCGGGCCGCCATCTCGGCTGCTCCCTCGGGCGAGGGGTTCTGGCCGGTGGTGACGCGGGTGCCGAGGGCGTTGTACAGCCACTCGTAGGCGATGTCGGCGTTGCCGAGGTCGGTGATCGGGCAGTAGGCGTTGACGGCGAAGACGTCGTCGCGCAGGGTGCTGCGCCCCTTGGCGTCGATGCCGGCGGCACCGATCGCGGCGAGGTACGGGGCGTACTCGGCGCTGTTGCCGGAGGCCCCCAGGATCGATGCCAGCGCGCCGCCGCCGCTGGTGCCGTTGACGACGATCCGCTCGGCGCTGCCGGGCATCGCGGTGTCGTTGAGGCGCAGGTAGCGCACGGCGGCCTTGGCGTCGACCACCGCCGCGGGGGCCTTGCCGGGGGACGAGCCGTCGGCGCCGACCAGTCCGCGGCTGCGGTTGGCGACGTCGACGAAGACGTATCCGGCCTTCAGGGCGGCGCCGACGTTGCTGGTCGAACTGTTGTAGGAGGCGCCGGCGGTCACGCTCGCCCGTATGTAACTGGCCATCCAGCCACTGTTGTTCACGGCGAAGTAGATGGGCGCCCGCTGGTCGCCGAAGGCGCTCTCGGGGACGAACACGTTCATGCTCTGGTAGCCGCAGGCGGTGTTGGGG
The DNA here is from genome assembly GCF_040646935.1 of Streptomyces sp. NPDC044984. Lineage (NCBI taxonomy): Bacteria > Bacillati > Actinomycetota > Actinomycetes > Kitasatosporales > Streptomycetaceae > Streptomyces > Streptomyces sp. NPDC044984. Next base: position 368,055 of record NZ_JBEZBE010000002.1, on the reverse strand, counting down.
ATGGTGGTGCTGCCCCCGGTGGGACCACCGGACTGCTGTGCCGCGGCGGCGACCGGGTTCGCGACGTAGCAGATCTCCTTGTACCAGCGCACGGTCACGGGACGGCCGTCGACGGTGACGGTGATCGTCGTGTAGCCGGAGGAGGCGAAGGCGAGCGCCGCGTCCTGGGGGTCCGCGGCAGGGCCACGGCTCTGCGCGGGGGCGGCCGCCGCGACGGTGGCCGGTACTACAACGGACGTGAGGACGAGGGAACCCGCGAGCGCCACGCTTCTCAGGAGGCGCTTGCGGGGCGCGGGGCGTTCCGCCCGCACGCTCGTCGGGTGGGCGAGTGCGTCACGTCCGTGGGAAGCGGTCAGCCGCTGCATGGGTCTCCCCTCATCGAGCACCAGGTGCTCCGCCGATGCCTCGGGGTCAAGGCGTGACGCACGCTACAAGATTGTCAACAATATGCCCAGCAATCTAGCGGACATTTTTCTCGGAGCTCTTGGACCATGTGCGATGCGGATGCGTACGGTCGTACACATCGGGAATGTACGACCGTACGCTCCACCTGTAGGCTCCCCGCATGACTGTCGACGTACTGCAGCAGCCCACCCGGGCCGACCGGCGGGCCCGTGCGGCCGTGGCCGTGCTGTTCCTCACCAACGGGGCGCTGTTCGCCAACCTGCTGCCGCGGTATCCGCAGATCAAGGCCGATCTCGGAATCGGGAACGCCGCCTACGGGCTCGCCGTCGCGGCGTTCCCGACCGGTGCCATCGCCGCGGGGCTGGCGGCGGGAGTGCTCGTCCGCCGGCTGGGGTCGGCCCGCGTCGCGGTGGCCGGCACCCTGCTGACCGGCGCGGGAGTCCTCGCCGCGGGCCTGGCCGACTCGGTGGCCGTGTTCGCGGCGGCGCTGTTCCTGGCCGGGGCCATGGACGCGATCACGGACGTCGCGCAGAACGCCCACGGCCTGCGGGTGCAGCGCCGCTACGGACGCTCCATCATCAACTCCTTCCACGCCATCTGGTCCATCGGCGCCGTCACCGGAGGAGCCATGGCCGCCGGCGCGATCGCCCTGGACCTGTCCCGGGGGCAGCACCTGCTCGTCTCGGGTGCGGTGTTCGGGATCGCCGCCTGTGCCGCCCTGCGCCACTGCCTGCCCGGGCCCGACACCGAGCCGGCCGGGGAAGGAGGGGGCGCCGCGGACGGCGACCCGCGGCGGGAGCGGAACACGACGGCCTCCCGGCGCACCGGGTACGTGCTCACCGCTCTCGTCCTCATCGCCACCGCCGGCACACTCGTCGAGGACGCGGGCAACTCCTGGGCCGCGCTGTACCTCGCCGACTCCCTGGACGCGTCGGTGACACTGGCCGCCTGCGGATTCATCGCCCTGGTCGGAGCGCAGTTCGTCGGCCGCCTGATCGGTGACCGGCTCGTGGACCGGTTCGGCCAGCGGCAGGTGGCCCGCGCCGGCGGGGCCGTCGCCGCGGCCGGCATGGGCCTGGCGCTGGCCGTCCCCACGGTGCCGGGGACGGTCCTCGGCTTCGCCGCGGCGGGATTCGGCGTGGCGACCCTCGTGCCCGCGGCGATGCACGAGGCCGACGAACTGCCCGGCCTCAAGCCCGGATCGGGACTCACCCTCGTCTCCTGGCTCATGCGCCTGGGCTTCCTGTGCTCCCCGCCCGTCGTCGGGCTCGTCGCCGACGCGGCCGGCCTGCGCGCGGGCCTGCTCGTGGTACCCCTGGCCGGACTCCTCGTCGTCCTGCTCGCCGGGGTGCTGCGCCCCCGGCGACGCTGAGACACCGCCCGGGACCGTCCGCGCGTCATGACGGGACGGGTTCCAGCTTGCAGCGGAAATGACGGAGGAGGGGAGGCTGCTCGACCACGCGGTAGCCGGGGATCCGCTCCTTGGCCTTCACCGTCGCGGCCAGGACCTCGCCCACGTGGTTCAGGTGGCTGAGGCCGTAGGTCCTGCGGGGAAGCGCCAGCCGGACCAGTTCGTAGGGGGCCGTGATGACCGGTGCGCCGTTCTCGTCCTCCCGGCCGAGGTAGAGCGAACCCAGTTCCACCGAGCGGATGCCGCCCTCGAGGTAGAGCTGACAGGCGAGGGCGTGGCCGGGGAAGCGGTGCGCGGCGATGTGCGGGAGCAGACGGCCTGCGTTGAGGTAGAGGGCGTGCAGGCCGGGAGGTTCGACGATGTCGATGCCGGCGTCACGGGTCAGGCGGGCGAGGTGCCGGGTGGCGTCGGCGCGGGACCGGAGGTACCGGGGATCAGTGGCCTCGGTCAGCCCTTGGGCGACCATGTCCAGGTCCCGGCCGGCCAGGCCGCCGTAGGTGGGAAAGCCTTCCGTGGCGATGAGCAGCAGCTCGCACCGCTCGGCGAGGGCGCGGTCGCGCAGGCCGAGGAAGCCGCCGATGTGGACGATGCCGTCCTTCTTCGCGCTCATCAGGCAACCGTCCGCCAGCCGGAACGCCTGCTCGGCGACCTGCCGCGGACTCAGGTCACGGAACGCCGGCTCGTGCTGGGTGACCAGCCACGCGTTCTCCGCGAAGCGGGCGGCGTCGAGGAAGAGCGGGACCGAGTGTTTCCGGCACAGGGCGGCGGCCCGGGTGAGGTTGTCCATGGACACCGGCTGGCCGGCCGCGCCGTTGTTGGTCAGCGTCATGACGACCAGGGCGATCCGGGAGGCGTCGGGGCCCCGCAGCGCTTCGTCCAGCCGGTGCAGGTCGATGTCGCCCTTGAACGGCTCGTCGCTGTCGAGATCCCCGGCCTGCGGGCAGGGAAGGTCAACCGCCTGGCAGCCGGCCAGTTCCACGTTGGCGCGCGTGGTGTCGAAGTGGGTGTTGCTGAGCGTGATCCGTCCCGGGACGAGCAGGGTGGAGAAGAGGATGCGCTCCGCCGCCCGGCCCTGGTGGACCGGTAGGACACAGGGGTAGGAGGTCAGTTCCCGCACCACTTCCCGGAAGCGGTGGAAGGACCGTGACCCGGCGTAGGACTCGTCGCCCGCCATGCCCGCGGCCCACTGCGCCGCCGACAGGGCACCCGTTCCCGAGTCGGTGAGCAGGTCGACGGTGACCTCGTCGGCGCGCAGCCCGAACAGGTTGTAGTGCACGCGCCGCAGGGCTCGTTCACGCTGTGCTCTCGTCGTCACCGGAACCGGTTCGACGACCTTGATCCTGTACGGCTCCACAACCTCACCCTTCCTGGTGCGCGGTCTGTTCGGGGTCCGAACCGTCATCCGGTGGTACGGAGTCGGTGTGCGCCGCGCGGAGGGCGGACCCCGTAGGCCTCCGGCGAGAAGTAGACGTTCACGCGAGGCGGTTGCCAGGTGCTCCGCACGAGGGACAGATAGGCGATCAGGCCCACTCCGTCCGACGGGTGACGGGACGTCATCGCGTCCCACGCGCGGTCGATGACGGTGGCGTCCATGCCGTGGAGCCGGAGAACGGCCGCCGCACGTCTCCGGGCGACCCCGTCGTCCCGTGCGTAGTCGCGGACGGGTACGTGGACGGTGTAGCCGCTGGGGTGCTCCCCGTCCCGCTCGGTGTAGGAGAGGCAGGACACCAGGGGCCGGTGGGCGAAGCGCCCGGGGTCGCCTCCCGCCACGCGGCAGAACTCGTCCACCCGCCCGGCGCGACCTCCCGGCAGCAGGCGGGAGACAGCGTGCACGTCCGTGGCGGTGACGTCGTGGTGAGCGACGTACACCTTCACCCGTGGCGTGTGCCACCGGCCCAGGTCCAGTGCGAAGAACAGGATCTCGTCCTTCTCGGGGCCGCGTGGCACGGCTCGTTCCCGCAGCGCGCGCCATGCCCGGCCGAATCCGAACCGGCCCAGTGCCTCCTTCGCCACCTCGGCGGCTCGCTCCCGCCCGTGGGCCTGCGGATTGACGTACACCTTGATGCCCGTGGGCCGGTCCCGCCGCAGGTCCATCGCGCACCACAGCGCGAAGGGGCCGTGGGCCGCCGCCGGGAAGAAGAGGTCCTCCACCCGGCGCACCGGTTCGGTCGAGAAGGCCCGGCGCGAGGCCAGCGCCTCCAGGGCCCGCAGGCCCAGACGGCCGTTCTCCCCGATCGTGGCCGCCGTGCAGCCGGGTTCGGCCAGGACCCGTACGGCCGTCTCGCTTCCCGCGGTGAACGCGAGGGAGAACTCCACCGGGGAGTGGTCGTCGCAGACGAACGAGGGGGAGGGCGGGCCGGCGTCCAGAGGACGCCGGGCGGCAGGGCCGAGCAGGTCCAGCAGGTCGAGGAGCGGGACCTCACCGACGCCGTCCGGGTCCGTGAATCCGGCCGCACGGCACACCCCGCGCAGTTGTCCCCCGACGAGCTCGCCCAGGGTCATGCCGGTGACGGCCGCCGCGGACGTCGTTTCCGCGGCGGGGGAGTGCGGCTGTCGGGGATTGCTCGGAACCATGTGCGGACTCCAGGACGGTGTGCCGTGAACGCCGGGCCCACCGTCCTCACCGGGGGCTTCGCGCCGGTCACTTCCCGGTCACGCGCTGGCTACAATGCGTGTCGGGGTGGTCGCTCTTCGTTCTCTGGTCGTGGCCGCCCCGGGCGAGTGACCGGGGGAGCGGTGAGTACGCGGTACGAGTTCAAGGTCCTGGGGCCCCTCGAAGTCCTGCGCGACGGGCGGCCGGTGCGCATCGACGCGGCCAAGGTCCGGCTGCTGCTGGCGGCTCTGCTCGCCCGGGCCAACCACGTGGTCACCGTGGAAACGCTGGTGAACCGGCTGTGGGGCGAGCATCCGCCCGGCCGGGCGCGCAACACGCTGCAGAACTACGTCCTGCGCCTGCGTCGCGCGCTGGACTGTCCGCCGGGCGGTGCGCCCGTCCTCACCCGCCCCCACGGTTATCTGATCGAGGCCGCGCCGGACGATCTGGACCTGCACCGTTTCACCGCCCTGGTCCGCCAGGGCCGCACGGCCCTCGAAGAGGGCGCGGCGGTGCGCGCGGCCCCCCTGCTGCGCGAGGCCCTGGGGCTGTGGCGGGGGGATCCGCTGTCCGACCTGCCCGCGCACCTCCTCCAGGGCGTCGTACCGGCGCTGTCCGAACAGCGTCTGGACGCACTGGAGTTGCGGATCGACGCGGACCTGGCCCTCGGCCGGGCCGCCGACGTACTCCCGGAACTGAGGGGCCTGGTCGAGGAGTACCCGCTGCGTGAGCGTTTCTGGGCCCAGCGGATGCTCGCGCTGTTCCGTTGCGGGCGACAGGGTGAGGCGCTGGAGAGCTACCGCACGGTCACCGCGTTGCTCGCCGACGAGCTGGGCGTCGCGCCCGGGGCCGGGCTGAGGCAGGTCCACCGGTGGCTGCTGGCCGCCGCCCCGAATCTGGACGGGGTGCGGGCGGAGAAGGCGGCTCCGCCGTCCCGGGACGGCGGACTGCCGGTCGAGATGACGACGTTCGTCGGCCGCGAGACCCAGGTGGCGGAGGTGCGGCGCCTGCTGGGGGCCGCCCGGATCGTCACCCTCACCGGAGCGGGCGGTGTCGGCAAGACGAGGCTCGCGCTGCGGGTCGCCGCGGAGGTCGCGCCGTCCTTCGCCGACGGTGTCCGGCTCGCGGACCTCGCCCCGCTGAGCGACGCGGGCCTCCTCGACCGGGCCGTCTCCGAGGCACTCGGACTGCGGGACCAGTCCGCGCGGCCCGCCGCGGACGCCGTCGTCGGCCATCTGCGCGACCGGTGCCTGCTGCTCGTCCTGGACAACTGCGAGCACCTGGTGGAGCACGTCGCCGCGCTCGTGCTGAGGCTGGCGCGCGCGGCACCCGGACTGCGCGTACTGGCCACCAGCAGACAGCGCCTGGGCGTGCCCGGAGAGCACGTGCTGACGGTGCCGTCGCTCACCCTGCCCGGCGCGGACGGCCAAGGGGACGGCACCGTCCGCCCGGAGGACACGGCCGGAGCCGACGACCCGCTGCTCCGCTCCGAGGCCGTGAGACTGCTCGTGGACCGTGCCGCCGGCTCCGCCCCGGCCTTCCGGCTCACCGCCCGCAACCGTGAGGCGGTCGCCCAGCTGTGCCGGCGGCTCGACGGCATGCCGCTCGCCATCGAACTCGCGGCGGTACGGCTGAGCGCGATGACGGCCGAAGAGGTTCTGGAGCGCCTCGACGACAGGTTCCGCCTGCTGTCCGTGCCGCGGTCGCGTACGTCGGCCCGCTACGGCCACACCCTGCGGGGCGTCGTCGACTGGAGCTACGACCTGTGCACCGAAGGGGAGCGGCGGCTCTGGAACCGGCTGTCCGTGTTCTCCGGCGGCTTCGATCTGGAGGCGGCGGAAACGGTCTGCGAGGGCGAGGGAGTGGCGCGCGAGGACGTGCTCGACCTGCTGGCCGGGCTGGTGGACAAGTCGATCGTGGTGGTCAACAGCTCGGGTGACCGCGCCCGGTACACCTTGCTGGAGACCATCCGCCAGTACGGCCGGCAGCGGCTCCGGGAAGAAGGCCGTACGGCACGGCTGCGGGACCGGCACAGTGACTTCTACCGGATGACGGCGGTACGGGCCGGCCGGGAATGGTGCGGGCCGCGCGAGGTCGACTGGCTGATCCGGCTGCGCACCGAACTGCCCAACCTGCGGACCGCCCTGGACTACTGCGCGACCCGGCGGGACCGGGTCGGGGCCGGTGTCGAGATCGCCGTGAACCTGGCCCGTACCCGGTGCTGGTTCTTCAGCAGCACCCTGGGGGAGGGGCGGCACTGGCTGGAACGCCTGCCGGCCCCCGGCCCGGACGGGGCGCGCGCACCGGTGGTGCCGGACGCGTCGGGTACCGCGACCGCGGTGACACCGGAGCTCGTCGTCGGGGCGCTGGTGATGAAGGCGTGGATCGCGCTCTGCCAGGGCGACAACCCGGCGGCCGGGACCTTCCTGGCCGAATGCCGTGCCGCGGCCCGAGAGCTGCCGGACGGCCCGTCGGCGGCTCCGGTGACGTACATCGAGGGAGCGCACGCCATGCTCGTGCGGGGCGACCCGGCCGGCATCGCGCTGCTGGCCGAGGCGCGGGACGGGTTCCGTGCCGTCGGGCAGAAGGGCGACGCCCATATGGCGACGATGCTGTGGGCCATGGCGGAGGCGTTCTTCGGCGATCGCCCCTCGGCCTGCGCGGCTCGGGACGTGTACGTCGCCGAGGCCGAGGCGAGCGCGGCCGAATGGGCCCGCACCTGGGCCCGGTGGTGCACGGGGCTCGTGGAGCTGCGACACGGCGAAGCGGCCGACGCCCTGGCCCCTTTGCGCGAGGCGCTGGTGCGGCAGAGGGCCATCGGGGACAGCTGGGGACCGGTGTGGGGCCTGGAGACACTCGCCTGGGCGGTGGCGGCCACCGGCGACTGCACCAGGGCGGCGTGGCTCCTGGGCGCCGCCCACCGCCTGCGGCGGGACACGGGGGTGGCGCTGATCGGTCTGCGCCCCTTCCACGAGGCGCACGTCACCGCCGAAGGCCGGGTGCGCGCGTCCCTGGACGCCGACGCGTACCGGACGGCATGGTCCCGGGGCGCGTCCGCCGAGGACGGTCTGCGACTCGCGCTGGACGAGGGGGCGTTCGGGGGGTGACGCGGGCGGTCGTCCTGTGGGACCTGCCTTCCTGTCCGCTTGCGGCGGGTGCCTGAAGCCGGGCCCGGCCTTTCCGCGGGGCGGTGTGTGTCACGGGGTCCTTTCGGGCGGTTCGGTTCATTCGGTTCAGAGGTAGGGCTTGGTGACCATCTCGATGGCGTGGCCGGCGGGGTCGTTGAAATGGACACCGCGGCCGCCGTGCTCGGTGTTGGTCTCGCCGGGCCGCGTCATCCGGGGATCGGCCCAGTGCTCGGTGCCGGCGGCCCGGAGGCGGGCGTAGGCCCGGTCGAACAGGTCGTCGTCGACCAGGAACGCGTAGTGGTGCGTCTGGATCCGGTCGACGCCGGGCAGCTCGGCGAACCGCAGCAGTACGCCTTCGTCGAGCTGGACGTTGGTGAACGGACCCCACGACGGCGCCTCGGGGAGTTCGAACAGTTCGCGGAAGAACCGGGCCGGCTCCTCGCGGTCGTCGGCCGGGACGATCGTGTGGTTGAACGTCACGGGCAAGGTGAACTCCTCTGTCAGGAAAGCGTGTTCGGGGCGATACGGGCGAGGGCGCCGGTCTCCAGTGCCGTCCACACGGCGCCGTCGGGGCCGAGGGTGATGCCGTGCGGCTCCGAGCCGGACGTGGGCAGGTCGTGCACCTCGATCACGCCCTCGGTGGTGATGGAGCCGACGCGGTTGCCGCCCCACTCGGTGAACCACAGGGCGCCGTCGGTGCCCGCAGTGATGGCGTGCGGCCGGCCGGCGCGGTCGGGCAGCGGGAACTCCCTGATCTCGCCCTCGGGGGTGACGCGGCCGATGTGGCCGGCGGCGATCGCGACGTACCAGACGGCGCCGTCGGGACCGAGGGCGATGCCGACGGGCGCGGCGGCCGCGGTGGGCAGCGGGTGGACGGTGACCGTGCCGTCGGTGCCGATCCGGCCGATCGCGTCGGCCTGGTTCATGGTGAACCACATCCCGCCGTCCCCTCCCGCGGTGATCGCGGACGGGAACGTGCCGGTGGCCGGGAGCGGGAACTCGGTGACCTCACCGCCGGTGGTGACGCGGCCGATGCGGTCGGCGGCGGTCTCGGTGAACCACAGCGCCCCGTCGGGCCCCGCCGCGATGCCGAACGGCCCGCACTCCGCGGTGGGCAGCGGGAACTCCGTGACGGCGCCGTCGGTGGTGATCCGGCCGATGCGGTGTGCCTTGTATTCGGTGAACCACAGCGCGCCGTCCGGCCCGGTGGTGATGACCGTCGGCCCGCAGTCCGGGTCGAGCCGGTGGCTCTCCGGTTCGGCGCCGGGCACGAGCCGGCCGATCCGGCCACTGTGGACCAGCGTGTACCACAGCGCGCCGTCCGGGCCGGTGGTGATCGCGTACGGTCCGCCACCGGCCACGGGGTGTTCCACGATCGACACGTCTGTCATGCGGTCACCTGTCCGTGGTCGGTGGCGATGCGGGCGATGTCGGCCGGGGTGCCGGCCATGATGGTGCGGGCGTGTTCGGTGACCAGCCCGACCGGCCAGTCCCACCAGGCGGCCCGCAGGAGCCGGTCGACGTCGGCGTCGTCGAACCGCCGCCGGATCGGGCGGGCCGGGTTGCCGCCGACGATCGTGTACGGCGGTACGTCCGCGGTGACGACCGCGCCGGCGGCGATGATGGCACCGTCGCCGATGCGTACGCCGGGCATGACGGTGGACCGGTGGCCGAACCAGACGTCGTTGCCGACCACGGTGTCGCCCCGGCTGGGCATGCCGGTGACGATGTCGAGGGTCCGCTCGGCCCACTCGCCGCCGAACATGGTGAACGGGAAGGTGGACACGCCCATCGTCGGGTGGTCGGCGCCCGCCATCAGGAACCGGGTGCCCGTGGCGATGGCGCAGTACTTGCCGATGACGAGCCGCTCCGGGCCGTAGGCGTAGAGCACGTTGCGGTGCTCGAAGTCGGTGGCGCCTTCCGGGTCGTCGTAGTAGGTGTACTCGCCCACGACGATCTTCGGTGAGCCGACCAGCGGTTTGAGGAACACCACCCGGTCGTGTGCCGGCAGCGGGTGAAGGACCATCGGATCGGGTGTCAACTTCCAGCTCCTGGTGAAGTGGTGTCTGCGGGGACGGGGTCGAGGAAGCCGTACACGCGACGCAGGCGGCCCTGCTCGGTGACCATGACGGCAAGTCCGACGATCACCGGAGGGCCGCCGGCCGGCGCCAGCTCCCACGCGAGGCGTGCCACGGCGTGGTGGCCGTCGACCTTTCCGGCCGGCCGGTACACCAGGCCGGGGAACTGCCGCTGGGCCGTGGCCACCACCTCCTCGATGGCGTCGCGGCCCTCGGCCGCCACGATCGGATCGACGTAGCCGGCGTCGTCGGTCCAGAGCTCGTCGACGAGCACCCGGCGCCTGGCCGGATCGCGCTCGTTCCAGCTCGCCAGGTACCGCCTGGCCAGCTCGTCGAAGCCGGACATGGTCGATCTCCCTCCGCCGCCGTGCCCTGTTCCACCACGCTACGCCCGGGGGCCGGGGGCGGAATCCGTCACGCCCCGGTCATCCGGTCCGGGAATCCCGGTCGGCTTAAGTACTCTCGCCAGGTGTTGCACGGACGGGGTCACGAGATATCAGTCATCGACCGCTTGCTGGCGGACTGCCGGACCGGTCGCAGCGGTTGTCTGCTCATCACCGGGGAGCCGGGCATGGGCAAGACCGCGCTGATGGAGTACGCGGCGTCGGCGGCCGACGGGCTGCGGGTCCTGCGCGGCACCGCGATCGAGTCCGAGGCCCATCTGCCGTTCGCCGGCCTGCACCTGCTGCTGCGACCCGCTCTCGACCGGACCGACGCCCTCCCCGCACCGCAGGCGCGTGCCCTGCGCGGGGCCTTCGGCCTCGCCCCGGCCGAACCGGGCGACCGTATGCTCGTCGGCCTCGCCGTCCTCTCCCTCCTCGCCGAATTCGCCGACGGCGGGCCCGTCCTGTGCCTCGTCGACGACGCGCAGTGGCTGGACCGGGCGTCGGCCGAGGCCCTGCTGTTCGCCGCGCGGCGGCTCGACGCCGAGGGCACGGCGCTCATCATCACCGCCCGGACCGGCTTCGACGCCCCCGGACTCGCCCACCTGCCGCTGACGGGGCTCGACGCGCCCGCCGCCGCCGGCCTGCTGGCCGAGCACGCCGCCACGCTGTCCCCCGCCCACCGGTACCGGGTACTGGCCGAAGCACAGGGCAACCCGCTCGCCCTGCTGGAGCTGCCGGTCGCTCTCGCCGCAGGCCGGCCGGTCGCCGCCGGCCAGGCACTGCCCATGACCGACACGGTCCAGGCGGCGTTCCTCGACCGGGTACGGCGGCTGCCCGAGCCGAGCAGGCACCTGCTGCTCGTCGCGGCCGCCGAGGACACCGGTGACCGCGACGTCGTTCTGCGCGCGGCCGCCCCTCTCGGCTGCCGCCCCACGGACCTGGTGCCCGCGGAAACGGCGGGGCTGCTCCGGGTGGACAACCACACCGTGCGCTTCCACCACCCCCTCGTGCGGTCGGCCGTCTACCAGGCGGCGCCGGTCAGCCTCCGCCTCGTGGTGCACACGGCCCTCGCCGAAGCCCTCCACCGGCCGGAGGACGCCGACCGGCGCGCCTGGCACCACGCCGTGGTGGCCACCGGCCCCGACGAGCAGGTGGCCGCGGAACTGGAGGGCACCGCCCGACGGGCCACCGAGCGAAGCGGATACGCCGCCGCGGTGGCGGCCTACGAACGGGCCGCACAGCTGACGGAGTCCGGCACGGACCGGGCCCGCCGACTCGTGCTGGCGGCGGAGGCGATCGCCGAGGAAGGCGACATCGACCGCATGGTGGAGCTCGCCCGGCACGGCGCCGCGAGCACCGACGACCCGGCCCTGACCGTGCGCGCCATCCGGGTCCGCGCCGCCGCGGCGTTCCACCACGGATTGCTCCGCACGGCCCGCCGGTCGCTGACCGAGGCGGCCGAGCTGACCCGGGCCGACGACCCGGCACTGGCCGCCCACATGCTGCTCGACGCGGTGCACGCCGCCTGGTATCTGGGGAAGGACGAGATCGCGGACACCGCGGACCGGCTGGACGCCCTGCCGTTGCCGCCCGACGATCCGCTCACCCACGTGGCCCGTCTGCTGACCTGGGTGGTGCGGTCCGCGACCGGCCAGGGGGGCCGGGACCCCGAGACCCTCACACGACGCGTCGCGGCCGCCGAACGGACCGGATTCGGCGGCCCGCACGACACGATCCTGGTCGGAGCCACCAGTCTCCAGGCCGTCGGCCGGGACACCGAGGCACACCGGGTGGCCGGCGAGCTCCTCGCCCAGTGCCGCGACCGTGGACGGATCGGCCGGACGCCGCCCGTGCTGGCGTGTGTCGCCCGGTCGTCGGCCTTCCTCGGCCGTCACACCGACGCCGGGGACGAGGCGACCGAAGCGCTGCACATCGCCCGGGAGCTCGGACACCGGCAGTGGACCGCCGAGATCAGCGGCGTACTGGCCTACCTGGCCGCGGTGGCGGGCGACGAGCGACGCTGCCACGCCTTCGCCGACGACGCGCTCGCCGCGCCGGAGCCCGGCGCGGCCCCGCCCGGCATGTCCTGGGCACACTGGGCACTGGCCCTGCTCGACCTCGGCCACGCCCGATGGGAGTCCGCCCGCACCCGTCTGGCCGCCCTGCACACCGGACCGGTGAGCCATCAGCTTCCCGGCCTGCGCAGCATTCCCGACCTGGTCGAGGCGGCGGTGCGGCTCGGCCGGCCGGCCGACGCCCGTGAGCCGCTCGCACGGCTCACGGACTGGGCGCACGACGCCGCGCAGCCGTGGATCGACGCGCACGTCCAACGCTGCCGCGCGCTGCTCGCGCCGGAGGCGGACGCCGCGGAGCTGTACCGGGCCGCGTTGCGGCTGCACCCCGGCGACCGGCAGTTCGAACGCGCGCGAACCGCTCTCCTCTACGGCGAATGGCTGCGCCGCACGCGCCGCAAGTCCGAGGCCAGGACCCAACTCCGCGACGCGTTCGAGACCTTCCGGAGGCTCGGCGCCACGCCCTGGGCGGAACGGGCCCGCGCCGAGCTCGACGCGACCGGCGAAGTCGTGTCCGCGCCCGAGGACGCGGGCGGAGCCCTGTCCGTGCTCACCTCGCAGGAACGGAAGATCATCCGGCTGGCCGCACGCGGCCTGTCCAACCGGGACATCGCCGCGCAGCTCTTCCTCAGCCCGCGCACCGTCGGGTACCACCTCTACAAGGCGTTCCCCAAACTCGGCGTCACCGCACGGACCGAACTCGCCGCCCTCACCCTCACCGATGCCGCACCATGACGTCATCCCCGGTCCTGGCATCGTCCTTCGGCGCGGCCCTCCCCGACTCCGTTACCGGGCCCCTCCGTCGACCCTCGTGAGCGAACGGGGTCCCTGGGCGGTTCCGGCGGGCCGGGGCGGCTCCGGTTCGTCTCCGGGGCCGCCCCGGCCGTCAGGGGCGGGTCAGTTGGCGTCCACCAGGTGGTGCGGGGGGACCGTCACCGTGCGGGCGCCCTTCTCGCCGCCCAGGACGACCTCCCGCAGCGCGCTGTTGTTGCTGTGGTCGGTCTCCTTGAGCCGGTTCTCCGGGTTGGCGAGGACCTGGATGTAGTACGTGCCGTTCGGCAGGTCCGTGATGTCGAAGGACTGGCCGGGCAGGTCCTGGGTGTAGGTGTCGCCGGAGCCGACGTCGAGCACCTCGCGGACGGAGATGGAGTTCTCCTCGCCGCACGCGGTGGACAGGTCCGTGTTGTCCGGGTGCCAGTCGGCGTTCTTCACCGTGTAGTCGACGGCGTCGGTGTTGGCCAGGCAGAACGCCTCCTTGCCGCTGCGCACCGTCTCCTTCTGGTCGGCCGTCAGCAGCCGGTAACTGGCGAAGTCCAGGAAGTGCCAGTGCTCGTGGCCGGGACGCGGGTCCCACTCCATGCCGCCGGTCGGGGTGTATCCGACCTGCTTGCCGTCGGCGTCGTAGAAGTACTGGTAGGCGTCCATCACTTCCTTGCCCGGGGAGCGGAAGCCGTCCACGACGAGCTTGGCCGGGCCCGCGTTCCACACGTTGGCGCTGAAGGCGAGGTAGTCCTTGCCGGGCACCTCCTCGTAGCCGTCGCTGACGGTGATGCCGAACGCGGGCAGCGAGCGCAGGTCGGGCTTCGGAACGTCGGGCACGGACGCCTTGCCGGCGGGCCGCTTCGCGTTGGGCTGGGCGCCCGGCGCCTGCCGCGAACCGTCGGTCTGCCCGGGACCGTCACCGACCTCGGCGGTGGTGAGGGCCTGCCGCCCCAGGGACTTCCTCTTCAGCGCCCACGGCAGGGCGGGCGGAGCCGACGGGTAGGGTCCGTGGCCGGCGTTGTACGAGGGGCCGGCGCCGCTCGTCACGGCGCCGGGGGCCGGGGTGTCCGCGGCGGCCCCGTGCTGCGCGTGCGCGTCGTGCCGCGCGTGGGCGTCGTGCCGCGCGTGGGCGTCGTGCTGCGCGTGGGCGCTGTGCCCGGAGGCGGTGGTCTTCGCCGAGCTGCGGGCGCCGGCACTCTCCTCGTCTTCCCAACTGCGTTCGCGGACCACCACCTTGACGGTCTGCGGCTTGTCGGCGATGCCGAAGAGATCACGGTACTTCTTGGCCACGTTGATCTCGGCGGTGTAGGTGCCGGCGTCCAGCTGGGCTGTCTCGGTGTAGTGCCCCGAGTAGGTGTTGGACGCCCAGCCGTTCTCGACGCCCCACACCGAACCGAGGGTGAAGGGGTTCGTCGGACAGCTCTCCGGATACTTCGAGTTGGCGGGGGCGTCCGGCCGGACCCGCCCCGAGGCGTTGTTGGGGCAGAACGTCTCGGTCTTCTCCAGCACCGTCGAGCCGGCCGCGTCGGTGAGGGTGATCTGCGTGAAGTCCGGCAGGCCGGCGAAGTCGTTCACGAGCCCGGCGGGGAGCGTCTTGGTCCGGGTCTTCTTCCCGTTCCGGAGGATCTGCTGGGCGACGACCGGGTCCTTGTAGGACTTCCGGGTCACCTTGAGCTCGAAGGCGCCGTTCTCGGAGGTGAGGTACGTCCCGAGGTCGAGATAGACCCCGGGATCCTCCTTCCACGAGTCGAGCGTGACGGAGGTGGAGGCGGCGATCAGGCTGAGCTTCGGCGTCGGCTCCTCGGACTTCGCGTCGGGCGCGGCGGCGACGACGCCCGCGGCCACGGCGATGGCCGCGGCGATGGCGAGGGAGGGGCGGGTCAGGCGGCTGGGGCGGCCCTTTGGGAGTCTGTTCATCAGTCCTCGTGCTTCCGGCTTTCGAGTGCGTCATGGAACGTGGACGATCAGCACGACCCCAACTGGCTTTCGGAGCCGCGGTGTTCGGATCATGAGAGGCCGCTGGGCACCCTCCGGGTTGTCTCTGCTCACCCGGACGGCCCCCAGTTTGTCCGAAAAGCGCTTACCGGCTGCCGGACTTGGCTTACGTCCATGTGGAGTCCACCCGGATCGTCCCGCTCGGCGGGCAGACGGTGCCAACCGGACACGGTCGGCACTTCGGGGCTTTCGGACATCGCGCGGTCCTTCACCGACGAGTTCAGGTCCGCGGACCTTGCCCCGCTGCGCGACACGGATCTCCTTGACCGGGCCGTCGCGGAGGCGCTCGGCCTGCGTGACCAGTCGCCGGCCTGCCGCGGACGCCGTGGTCCGCCGGCTGCGTGACCGGCGCCTGCTGCCGGTGTTTCGACAACCGCGAGTACTTGGTGGAACCCGTCGCCGCGCTGCTACTGGGCTGGCGTGCGCGCCACTCCACCTGGAACAGGGCCGGGAACATCCAGCACATGGCGTGCGTGGCTCGCGCCGGAGGCGGACGCGCGGAGCTGTACCGGGCCGCCCGGACGCCACGACGGTACGGGTTCCGGCTCGCATCCGGCTCGGTTCCGTCGTCGCCGAGGCGCGTTTTTACGTTGCCAACCTGTGTGTCCGAGTGGACAGTTGATGACTCCAGTATCGCGTTCGCACCTGAAGGGCAGCAGAGATGAGAGTGACACTGGCCGTCGACGCCGGGGACGCGGCCGGAGCTTTGGACGATCTCTACCTGTGGCTCCGCCAGGACCCGGATCTGCGCGCGTTCGTCCGCCGGGAGGTTCCCGCCACGCCGCCGAGCGGGGCCATGGGTGCCCTGGGGGAGCTGGTCTCGCTGCTGCTGGCTCCCGGCGGTCCGACGGCGGCCCTGGGGGCGGCCGTCGTGGTGTGGCTGCAGGGCCGCCGGGGCACTCAGACCGTCACCCTCAGCCTGCCGGACGGTACCCAGGTCGTGGTCTCCTCGGAGAAGGTGCGCGGCCTGACCGCCGAAGGCGCCAGTGAGCTGGCCGAACAGGTCGCCGCAGCGCTCCGGCAGGACCGGCACCCACCGGCGGCGCAGGAAACGCCGAGGCCGCAGGAAGCACAAGGCGTCCAGGAGACCCAGGGCGTCCAGGAGACCCAAGGCGTCCAGGAGACCCAGGGCGTCCAGGAGACGCAGGGTGTCCAGGAGGCACGGGGCACGGCGGGGGACGACGGCCGCGTCGGCCCCTCGCGGGACGCGGGCTGACCATGGCCCCGGGGGACGTGCCTGCTCCACCGGCCGGAACGGATCTGGCGGCAGCCGGCTGCCATGCGCTGGTGGTCGGGACGGCCACCCATCCGGGACGGCTGCTGCCCGCCCTGCCGTCCGCCCTCCGGTCGGCGCGGGACGTGGCCGAGACCCTGAGCACGGTGTGCGGCATGGGCGACCGGGTCACGCTCCTCACCGATCCGACATCGCCGAGCGACGTCCTGGAGGCGCTGACGACGGTCATCGGCCGGGCCGAGCCCACCGAGCAGCGGTACGAGCGCGGAACCGTCCTCCTCTACTTCGTCGGGCACGGGCTGCGCGGACCCGGCCGGCAGCTCTACCTGGCGACAGCGAGGACCAAGTCCCAGACCGACACGGCACACTCCGTCCCCTACACGGAGGTCGAGCGCTACCTGAGCGACGCCGTCGCCGACCCGGTCGTGATCCTCGACTGCTGTTTCGCCGGAAACGCACAGGAGCCCGGCCGGCCGGCCGCCGCGGACCCGTTCGCCGGTGCCCGGCCCGACGGCAGCTACCTGCTCGCCTCGGCGATGCGCGACGCCCTGGCGTACGCCCCGCCGGACGCGGAGCACACCCTCTTCAGCGGCCACCTGCTCCGCCTGCTGCGGGAGGGCGACGCCGGCGGCCCGAAGCGGCTGACGCTCGGCGGCGTCTACCGGCTGCTCGACCAGCGGCTCCAGGGCAGTGCCGCCCGCCCGTACGGCGGTGGCACCGCGCGCATGAGCGAGCTGGTCCTCGCCGTCAACCGGCGGTACGAACCGCTGCCGGGCCCGCACACCGGACAGCGGGCGGCCGACGCCCCGGATCCCGACGCCGTCTGCCCCTACCCCGGCATCCTTCCCTTCCTCCCCGAGCAGCACCGGCTCTTCTTCGGCCGCGAGGAACTGACCCAGGAGCTGCTGCGCCGTGTCGAACAGGCGCGCCCCGGTGAGCCGGTGGTCCTGGTGGGGCCGTCGGGGGTCGGCAAGTCCTCGCTCCTGCGGGCCGGGCTCGGCGTGGCCGCGGAACAGGCGGGTCTCGGTCCCGTGCGGCTGGTGCCGGCGCCGGGCGAGCGGCCCTTCCACAGGCTCGCCGAGGCGTGGGCGGCGGCGGTGGGCAGGGCGCCTTCCGACGTCGTACGGGATCTGGAACGCGGGCGCTTCAGCCGGCCCGCGGCGACGGAGGACGGGGCCGGGGCCGGGCAGGCACCGCGTCTCCTCGTCATCGACCAGCTCGAGGAGTACTTCACGCTCTGCTCGGACGAGGCCGAACGCGAGCGGTTCGCCGCCGCCCTCACCGCGCGAGCGGACGAGGGCGAGGGCGAGAACGGGGCGGAGGGCGCGACGTCCGGTCCGCGGATCGTCCTGGCGCTGCGCGCCGACTACTACGGCGACGCCCTGAGCGACCCCCGTCTGGCGCCCGTCGTGCGGCCGGGCCACTTCGCCGTGCCCGCGCTGGACGACCAGGAGGTCGAGGCCGCGATCGTGCGCCCGGCGGAGTACGCGGGCCTGCGGTGGGAGGAGGGCGTGCCGCAGCTCCTGCGGCGCGATGTGAACGAGGAGCGACGCACCACGGGTGATGCCGCGGCACTGCCCTTCCTGGCCTACGCCCTCCCCGAGATCTGGCTGAGGCGCCGGGGGACGACGCTGACGTACGCCGGGTACGCGGCCGCCGGCGGCATACGGGGCGCGGTGGCCACGGCCGCCGAAAGGATCTACGACTCCCTCGACGACACCGGCCGCACGGCTCTGCGGAGCCTCCTGCTGGCCATGGTCCACGTCGTCGACGGTGAGGGTCGGCTGGTCCGCCGCCGGGTGCTCCCGGCGGAGTCGGCGGGGAGCGAGGACCTGCTGCGCCGGCTCGCGGACGCCCGCCTGGTCGTCGTCGACGAGGAGGGCGGGGCGCAGCTCGGCCACGATTCGCTGCTGCACGCGTGGGGGAGGCTGAGCGGCTGGATCGACGAGGTGCGGGACGACCTGCTGAGACTCCGCCGGCTGACCGCGGCGGCGGAAGGCTGGGCCGAGGCCGGGCGGAAGCCGAGCGGTCTCTACGGGGGTGATGCCCTGGCGGAGGCGAAGAAGCTCACCACGGAGCACACCCGGGGGGCTCGCCAAGCCCCGCCCGCCCGGGACGACCGGCGGGTTCGGGGGCCGGCTCGGAAAGTACTGCGGTCCCTGGGCGGCCGGCCGGCTCACGAAGCCCCGCACGTGGCCGGCGACGGCACGGTCGGCACGGCCGCGCCGGCCGTGGTCCGCGTACCCGTCCCGCGGGTGGTGGACGAATTCGTCGCCGCGAGCGACCACGCGCAGCGCCGGCGACGCCTCGTCACCCGGGCATGGATCGCCTCCCTCTCGGTTCTGTCCCTGGTGGCGGTGTCCCTCTTCGGCTGGGCCGCCCATGAGAACGAGCAGGCGGAGAGCCGGGAGAAGAGCCTGATCGCCAGGGAGCTGGCCGCCCGGGCGGACACCCTGCGGGAGCACGACCCGCAGACCGCGCTCCGCCTGAGCCTGGCCGCCTACCGTACGGCGGTGACCCCCGAGACCCGCTCCAGCCTCTACGCGGCCTCGACGACCGTCACACCGGCCCACCTCGTGCCCGAGGAACCACATCGCGAGGCCGTTCTCAACCTCGCCTACAGCCCCGACGGAAAGGTCCTGGCCGCGAGCCACCGGGTCGACGGATCCCACGGCGGACGTGTCCAGCTGTGGGACGTGTCCGCGCCGACCAGGCCGGTCGAAGCGGGCCGGTTCACGCTGCGGAGCAGTCCGGTCATCGCCTTCCACCCGCGCTCACGGATCCTCGCCGCGCAGTCGGCGGACGAACTGACGCTGTGGGACACCGCGGACCCGTACGAGCCGAGACGGCTCGCCCTGGTGCGGCTCGCCCACCGGACGACGTACACGCTGGCCTTCAGCAAGGACGGCCGGACCCTCGCGGCGGGCAGCGACAAGGGACTGCTGCGGCTGTGGAACGTGGGCGACCCCGCCCGGCCCACGCTGCGGGCGCGGCGGACGGTCGCCGAGGCGAAACTGATCTCCCTGGCCTTCACTCGCGACGGGAGCCATCTGATCACGGGCAACGGCAACGGGGAAACGGACGGGCAGCCCGCGCAGGTACGGCTGTGGGACGTCGGCGACCCGGACCGACCCGTGCTGCGGGACACGGAAGAGGCCGAGACGGTCATGGCGGTGGCCGCCCACCCCCGCCGCGACCTGGCGGTCGCGACCGGCGGATACGGGAAGATCGCCTGGTGGGAAGTGGTGGACGGGCAGGACCTGCGGCGCGTGGAGGCGGAGGAGTACCGGGACACCTGGGGCACCGACAACGACGGCATGCCGTCCCTGGCCTTCAGCGCGGACGGCAGGTTCCTGGCGGGAGCCGACCGCGACAACGGCGTCAGGCGGACCGACACGACCGGGAAGGCGTCGGAGCTGGTGGACGGCGCGTACGGGGTGACGCTGCCGACGGGCGAACCGTCCCAGTCGGTCGCGTACAGCCCGGACAGCAGGTATCTGGCGGTCGGCGAGGTGGGCGGAGAGATACGGCTGTGGCCGGACCGGCCCTGGGCACCGGCGTTCACGGGCGGCATCCACGTCACGCCCCAGACGGGCACCAGTCCGTTCAGCACCGACGGTGAACTGGTCATCGCCTCGCAGGACGACGACGTGGGCCGCACGACGAAGGTGTGGGACGTCAGCGACCTCGAGGCGCCGAAGGTCCGGTACACCCTGCCGAGGGGATGGGAGGCGAAGTTCTTCCTGACCCGCCGCGAGAAGCCCGTCTTCCTGGCCCACCACTGGACGGGAGGGCTGGACCACACCCTGCAGGTCTGGCAGTTGGAGCCGGACGGAGCCGTGAGGAAGAGCTCCGGTATCCGGTTCACCGCCGACAACCCGACCATCGCGGTGAGTCCCGACGGCATGCTCCTCGCGGTGGGTTCGCACGAGGAACCCGATACCGCGCTGTGGGACGTCAGCGATCCGACGAGCCCCGTGCGCCGGGGCACGCTCGAGGTGAGGGCGAGCAGCGCGCTCGGCAGCTCGGGAAGCCTGTGGTTCGCCGGAGAACGGGTACTGGCGACGACGGAGAAGGGCCGGCACATCCGGTTCTGGGACGTCTCCGACCCCGCCCGCCCCCGCAAGGGCGGTCGCGTCGAGGAGGCGGCGTCGATGGCCGGCGCGATGTACCACGGCCCGTCCCGGCTGCTCGTCACCGAGCGGGTGGGGGACGAGATCCGGCTCTGGGACCTCTCCCGGCCCGCGCACCCCGTCAAGGGCGGCGTTCTTCCGGCTTCTCCCCAGGGCTACTTCCCCATGGGCAAGGGGCAGTTGGCGGTGATGCTGGCCGACGGGAGCGTCGAGTTCTGGGACGTCTCCGATCCGGCACGTCCCCGAAGGACGGGTCACGACCTCCTGTTCGACCGCGCGGTCGGTTCGATCGACATGACCTCCGACGCCCGCTACGCGGTGACGAGCAAGCCCTATCGCCTCTGGTCCATCGGGAAGGACGGGCGGTGGGACACCCCCGAGCTCTTCACGCTGGAGAACGCGGAAGCGGTACACGTGCCCCCGGTGACATCGCCGGAGGGCCCCCGGTGGCTGGCCGTCACCGCCCAGGACACCACCGGCATGACTCCGGAGACGACCTACGTGCTCGACTTGGCCACCGACGGCCTCTACGAGGACCTGTGCACGGCCTACCCCTCGAGCATTCCCGAGGACCGGTGGCGACAGATGTTCCCGCACCTGACCTACCGCGAGTCCTGCGACTGACCCCACGCGGTCGTGGTGGAGCGTCGGGCGGGCCGTCGTCCGCCCGTTTCCCCCGGTTGGCGTGACCGTCTCTCCCGGCGGTCGCCCAACCACCGTTCCCCGTACGGCACATGGGTACGGGAACGCGTGCCGAGCGCATACCGGTGGCCGTTCTCTACCGGACAGTAGGTGTGCAGGCTTCCCGGGTGGGTTGTGAAGGTTGGATGGATGGGGACACTCCGGTCGCGGGAAGTAACGGTTCCGCTTCGGAACGGTCATGCGGCGTCGGGAACGGAGATCCGCAACGCTTCCCTCCATAGGATCCCCGTGTGCTTGTTCAGCACTTGAGACAACTGGCGTGACTCTTCCACCACGCATCACGTGTGAACACATCTCGCGTGTCCCGTTGCGGGTCCCGCCGGAGGGGAAATCTGTGTTTGCTCTTCATTCCGCGTCCGCCATGACCGGGCGGCGCACCACCGGACGACGTGTCGCCGCAGGGGCGGCCGCGGCCGGACTGCTCACCATGGGCTTTCTCGCCGGTGCGGGTAACGCCGCCGCCGACGACGGGGACGTCCACCACCAGGGGGGTGCGGTCGCCACGCTCGACGGGCTGAAGACGTACGACTCGGCCCGGCTGGACGTCGGCGACGGCAAGACCAAGAACATCGCCGCCGGCCTGTTCGAGATGAGCGTCGAGGGCAGCGGCCGCCTGCAGTCGTACTGCATCGACATCCACAACCCGACCCAGAACAAGGCGACGTACCTGGAGACCCCCTGGGCCCAGACCTCGCTCGGCGCCAACGAGAACGCCGGAAAGATCCTCTGGATCCTCCAGAACTCGTACCCGCAGGTCGACGACCTGACGGCGCTGGCCCAGAAGTCGGGTACCGAGGGGCTGACGGCCAAGACCGCGGCGGCCGGCACCCAGGTGGCCATCTGGCGCTTCTCGGACGGGGCGAAGGTCGAGGCCCGCGACGCGCAGGCCGAGAAGCTCGCCGACTGGCTCGAGGCCCAGGCCCAGAACCTCCAGGAGCCGAAGACCTCCCTCACGCTGGAGCCCAACGCGGTCTCCGGCAAGGCCGGCGGCAAGCTCGGCCCGGTGACCGTGCGCACCGACGCCGGTCAGGTCTCCGTCGCCGCCTCCGCCGACGCCGCCGGGGCCGGCGTCAAGGTGACCGACAAGAGCGGCAAGGCCGTCACGTCCGCCAGTGACGGCACCGAGCTGTACTTCGACGTTCCCGAGGGGACGGCCGACGGTTCGGCCTCGCTGTCGGTCCGGGCGACCACCGAGATCCCGGTCGGCCGCGCGTTCGCGAGCCCCAGCAAGAGCCAGACGCAGATCCTCGCCGGCTCCAGCGAGTCCACGGTCACGGCCGACGCGACCGCGAACTGGGCCACCAAGGGCGCCATCCCCTCGGTGACGGCGGAGAAGAACTGCGCCAAGGGCGGCGTGGACGTCACCGCGAGCAACGAGGGCGACACCCCGTTCACCTTCGAACTCGCGGGCGCCGAGCACACGGTCGAGCCGGGCGGCACCAAGACGGTGACCGTCCCGGTCGACGAGGACGCGGCGTACGACTTCACCGTCACGGGCCCGAACGGTTTCTCGGAGCGCTTCCAGGGCGTCCTGGACTGCAAGACCCAGGGCACCCCGGCCCCGGGAACCGAGACGCCGGGCACGGACGGTGACACCCCGTCCTCGGCCCCCAGCCCGGCGGGCGGCTCCGCCGAGGACACGACCGGCGGCGAGGGCGACCTCGCGAACACCGGCGGCTCCAGCGCGACCCCGGTGATCGCGGGTGTCGCGGTGGCCCTGGTGGCCGCGGGCGGCGCGGCGATGTTCTTCCTGCGCAAGAAGAAGGCGGCCGCCGGGGAGTGACCGGCCGCTGATCCGACGGACGGGTCCGGCACACGCGTCGCGTGTGCCGGACCCGTCCGTCATGGAGGACCGTACGGGAGCACGGTGCCGGTTCGCCGTGCGGTCCGCACGGCCCGGGAGCACGCGGCTGCGGAGCCGCGTACGCTGCCGTTCACGGCCGGCGGGTGGGAGTACGAGCCCGAGGCGCGGTTCTTCGCACTGCCGGGGGGCAGGGCCGCGCGTACGCGCGGCTGTCCGCCTGGGAGAGCCTGTACGCGCTGACGGGCCTGTTCGCCGACGGCGCGGCCCTCCTCGCCACCGCCGTCGCCTGCGAGAACCGGCTCCGCAAGCACCAGGTCGGTGTGGAGGACCGGAAGTTCAGACGAGCGAGTCGGCCGCCAGCTCCGTGAACGCCGACCAGGCATTCCAGGAGACGGCGAGTGCTCGCCTCTGGGTGTCCTTCGAGTCGCGGACAAGGACCGCCTCGGTTCGCACGGCGACCTCGACGCAGTTGTCGCCAGAGCTGCCGCTGTAACTGCTCTTGAACCAGGTCAGTTCAGTGGTACTCATAATGCTCCTCGCATCTGCTCCGGCAGGCTTACTGTGGCTTCACGGCCGAGGGCCTGCGAGCGCAGCTTGCCATAGCGTTGGAGCATCGCGCTCACGTCTTTCGGCGACGTGATCAGAATGCTTGACTGCTGGCCCTCGGAGTAGCCCACCCACTCGTGCTGAGGAGTCTCCGCCAGGTACATCAGGCCGTCGATCCCGGCGTGATCGTACTGACGCAAGGGCATCACTTGGATCTCGACGTTCCTTCGGGCGCCTTCCTTCAGTAGGTGATCCACCAGGGTACGTGCCACCTGCGGCCCGCCCATGTGTCGCTCAAGCAGAGCCTGCTCGATGATGAAGCTGAAAGCTGTGTTCGGCCGTTCGGTCAGAAGCTGCTGCCGTTCCAGACGTGAGCCGACCTGGCGTTCGATCTGTTCCTCGGAGAGAGGCGGCAGCCGCCGCTCGAAGATGGCCCTGATGTACGGCTCGGGCTGCAACAGCCCTGGAATCGCCCGGCACTCGTACGCATACAGCGAGATCGCCTCCTCCTCGATCCCCGCCCACTGCCGGAACCACGACGCCAGCCCCGCCTTCCGCGTCAGGCTCCGTGCAGCCGCCCCCAGGACTCGTGCGGCAGTCGCCCCCAGGACCTCTTCCGACCGGTCCAGCAGGTCTCGTGGAGGGAATCGCTTGCCCTGTTCGATCTTGGCGATGTACGCGACCGAGTACCGCACCAGTGGTGCGAACTGCTCCTGCGTCAGGCGGGCTTCCTCGCGCAGGGCCTTGAGTACCGCGCCGAAGGTTTTCAGGCTCTCCGAGAGCTCCGGCTCGCAGTTTCCGCCCCGCCCTGCCCGCCGCCATCGCAGCCGCCTTCCCCTGTGCCCGTGTGCTCCCGGGCCGTGTCCCTGCCAGGCCCGAGCACCTCCCGTACCGTGTGCCAAGCGCGCTGCGCCACGCTCGGCACACCCATGCTCACGTACAGCGACCGACCCGGTCCAGCGAGTCGACCAGTACAGCGCGATCTGTATCGGCGCCGGGCCTGCCGACGGCCCGACACTTCGCGGCAGGGTGGCCGCCATGTCAGTCCCCCGCACCCATGGCCTCACCCCGGCCCGTACGTTCACCCAGCGCTTCTCCGCCACCCGCCGCGGTGCGCGCCTCGCCCGACTGCTCGCCGCCCGCCAACTGACCGAGTGGGGCCACCCGCACGGCACCGGGGCACACGACACCGTCGTCCTCGTCGTCGCCGAACTCGCCGCGAACGCGGTCCTCCACGGCCGGGTCCCGGGACGGGACTTCGCCCTGTCGCTGTCCTACGACGCCGCCCGAGGCGCGGTCCGGATCGAGGTCACCGACACCCACCCCGCCCGGCCGGCGCGCAAGGCTCCCGGCTCGGACGAGGACGGCGGTCGCGGCCTGGTCCTCGTCGACGCGCTTGCCGCCGACTGGGGCGTACGCGACCGCCTCGGTCCCGGCAAGACGGTCTGGGCCGAGTGCCGCCTGGTTCGTCATGCGCAGCCTGGGTCGTGACGTCGAGCCGTGCATCCGTGGAGGGGTGTCCAGCCGAGCAGGCGGGACACCGACCTGGCGGCAACCGGGTCCGGGAGCGGACGTCAGGAGCGGAACCCGCGGGTCTCGTCACGGCGCTCGACGCCTGGGTAGGGAGTGAACCACTCGTCCCCCAGGTCTTCCTCGACCACGTCCGACGCCGGATCGAGTCGTGGGCCGCGCGGACCTCGTCCTGGAACGTGCTGGAGAAGGTCAGCTCGTCGTCGATGCGTAAGCGGCCCTGCTCGACCTGCTCCGGTGAACCGCGCGTCGGCCACTCCACGGGACAACCGCCCCCGCATCGCGCGCGGCTGACTGCGGGTCCATGTCCCCTCGCTCTGCCGAAAAGTGTGAGCACCCGGCGGGCGAATGCGACCCACGCACTCAAACGAGCGGAGCGTGAACACTGGAGGCTGAAATGCTCCCGCTTTCGGAACGAGTACATGCCTCCCGGCGGTGCGGCGAGGAACCGTGCCCTGCGGCGTGGTGCGGGCGGAGTCGCGCGGAAAGCATTGACGGGTCGTCAGGCGGGTCCTAGTTTCTGACCGGCTTCCCGAACCTTGTTCGTCATGTCGAACAGCGGTGGGGGTCGTCGAACCGATCACGCCCGTTCCGTTCGCGCACCCGCCCCACACACCTGGAGAGCCGATGAGCGCACGCCCCCACAGCCAGGCCATGCCGTCCCGCAGACTGTTCCTCGGCGCCGCCGCGGCCACGACAGCGGTCTTGGCCGTCGGCCTGTCTCTGGGCGCCCGGCCCGCCCACGCCGCCGACTCCGCCTACGTCATGGGCTACTTCACGGAGTCACCGAACGGCCTCGGCACCGACTACGGCCTCCACCTGGCCGTCAGCACCGACTCCCTCAACTGGACGCCGCTGAACCAGAACAACCCCGTCGTCACCCCCACCGCCGGTGCCGGCGGCCTGCGCGACCCGTTCATCATGCGCAAGCGCGACGGCGGCTTCATCGTGCTGGCCACGGACCTCAAGGGCACCGACTGGGGCTACAACAGCCGGACCATCCACGTGTGGGACTCCGCCGACCTGCGCACCTTCACCCACTACCGCCGCCCGCACCTGCACGACATGGTCACCCACAGCTGGGCCCCCGAGGCCTTCTGGGACGCGAGCCGCGGACAGTACGCCATCCTCTACTCCGCCGTGAACTCCACCGGCCACAACGTCCTGATGGTGAACTACACCAGCGACTTCACGACCGTATCCGCCCCCCAGGTCTTCTTCGACCCCGGGTACGACGTCATCGACGGCGACATGGCCGTCGGCGTGAACGGCGTCAACCACCTGTACTTCAAGAGGAACGGCACCCTCGTGGGCGCCCGCTCCACCTCGCTGGATCCAGGCAGCTTCACACCGTTCAGCACGGCCGTCTCCCACGGCGGCACCGAGGCCCCCACCCTCGTGAAGCCCCTGACCTCGAACACCTGGTACCTGTGGGGCGACACCTACACCCCCAACGGCGTCCTCTACGCCTGGCGGACCACCGACCTCGCCACCGGCACCTGGACCCCGGTCGACCAGAGGCTCTACACACACCCGGTCAACGCCAAGCACTGCACCATCGCCCCGATCACCGCCACCGAGTACGGCAACCTGCTGGCCCGCTGGGGCGCCCCCGCCTGGAACCGGCTGAAGTCGTACAACCACCCGTCCCGTTACGTGCGCCACGCCGACTACCTGGCACGGATCGACACCTATCCCTTCGACCCGTACACCGACTCGCAGTGGAAGCTGGTCCCCGGGCTGGCCGACTCCTCCGGCGTCTCCTTCCAGTCGGTCAGCCACCCCACGCGCTACCTGCGGCACTACGACTACCAGGTCCGCCTCGACGTCAACGACGGCACCGCCGTCTTCGCCCAGGACGCCACCTTCCACCGGGTCGCCGGCCTGGCCGACGCCTCCTGGTCCTCCTTCCGCTCCCACAACCACCCCACCCGCTACCTCCGCCACTCCGGCTACGCCCTGCGCGTCGACCCGGTCGGCACCGCCACGGACCGCGCCGACGCCACCTTCTCGGTGGTCCACTGACCGCACGCCACCGGGAGCGCGTTCCCTCCGGAGGACGCGGTGCCGCGGTTCCGGCGGGTGACGGAAGCGGTCCCCCGAAGCACCACGAGCCCCTACAGTGCTGCTCGGCAGTGGGCAGGGGGAGGGGACATGGACGGGCAACCGCCGTCGGAGCACCGGGCGTTGGTGGTGGGCGTCGAAGGCCCCGCGGCCGATCTGGTGGGCGAGGAGCAGCCGGAATGGCCGCCGCTGCCGTTCGCCGCGGAGTACACCGGGCGGCTGCGCGACACCCTCCGCTTCTTCGGCTACCGGGCGCACGACGCCGAGGAGGACCCCTCCGGATCGGCGGCCGCGCTGGAGCGGGCCGTCGAGTCGGTGCTGGAGGCCGGTCCCGGGTTCGTCCTCCAGGAGAGCGTCCGCCTCTTCGACTTCCACCGCGTCGCGGGCTACCTCCGCAGCCCGGCCCTCGCCGCCGTCCTGGACCCCCACGTGCCGCGGGCCTGACGCCGGGAGGCGCGTGGGTCACGTCCCCGCCGGCGCCGGGACGTCACCGACCTCGAGGGCACGTACCTCCACGACCCCCGGCACGTCCTGCTCGTGGCCCTCCACGACGGCGAGGTGGTCGCCACCACCGGCGTGCACTCACAGGGCCCCGCCCACCCGCCGCACCCCCGCTGGCCGGCCGAACGCCACCCGTCCGGCACCACCGCCCAACTGGTCCGCGTCCACGTGCGCCCGGAGCACCGGCGCCGCGGCCTCGCGGCACGCTGGTCGACGCGGCGTGCGACTTCGTCGCGAACACCCCCGGCCACGACTGCGTCTACCTGCACACCGACGTGGACGTCGAGGGCGCGGAAGCCTTCTGGCGCAGCACGGCCGAGGAGATCTTCGACGCCCGCACCACCGGCGAACACGGCCCGGGCGTCTCCACCGTCCACTTCGAGATCCCGTTCTGATCCGAGACCCCGTTCCGAGCAGGGATATTCGGCCCGCCCGGGCGGTCCGGGGCGTCAGAATGACGCGATGGAGCATCACTTCGCAGGCATACCGGAGTTGACCGGCGTTCCCCGTGTCGCCGTCGTCATCGACGTCATGCGCGCCTTCACCGTGGCCGCCTGGGCCTTCTCGCGCGGCGTCGAGAGGATCGTCCTGGCCCCGACGGAGAGCGAGGCACTCGCCCTGAAGGAGGGCCACCCGGGCTGGCTGGCCCTGAAGGACGGGGCGCCGGCGGCGGGCTTCGACGCGGTGAACTCACCCGGCCTGCTCAGGTCACGCGATTTCACCGGCCGCACGCTGGTGCAGAAGACGACGGCGGGGACCGTGGGCGCGCTGGCCGTCGCGGACGCGCCGCTGGTCCTGTGCGCGAGCTTCGTGGTGGCCGGCCCGACCGCGCGGTTCCTGCGGACCGAGGGCTCCGGCCCGGTGACGTTCGTGGTCACCGGCGAGGACGGCCGGGCCGACGAGGACCTGGCCTGCGCCGAATACATCGGCCGGTCCCTGGCCGGGGACGATGTCGAGGCGGCCCCGTACCTCCACCGCGCGAGGACTTCCCGTGCCGCGGCCGACCTCGCCGCCGGGCTGCGCAGCGGGTACCACCCGGACGACGTCGAACTCTGCCTGGAGGTCGACAGGTTCCCCTTCGCGATGGTGGCCCGCCGGGAGGAGTCCCTGACGGTGCTCCGTCCCGTTGCGGTGCCCGGCGTCCCGCCCGGGCTCCGCTGACCGCGCCACTCCCGGTCGTGCCGGCCCGGATCGGCCCCGAGCCCGGCCCGGCGGGCCGCCCCGACGGAGCGCGGGGCACCCGGGACGGCCGCTCAGTCCTCGTGCGGCGGCGCCGGTTCCTCCACCGCCTCCGCCAGCACCGCCGTCACCGAGGGCGGCTGGCCCAAGCTCTTCGGCCCGGAACTGCACGGCCGGACCATCGGCGTCGTCGGCTTCGGCCGGATCGGACGGCTCGTCGCCGGCTACGCGCGCGTCTTCGGGACGGACGTCCTCGCCCACGACCCGTACGTCCCCGACGACGCGGTGCGGGCGGCGGACGCCGAACCCGTCACCCTCGACGCGCTCCTCGCCCGCGCCGACGTCGTCACCCTGCACCTCCCGCCCGCCGGCGCACCGCTCCTGGACGCCGCCCGCCTCGACGCCATGAAACCCGGCGCGATCCTCGTCAACGCCGCCCGCGGCGGCCTCGTCGACGACACCGCGCTCGCCGCCGCCCTGCACTCCGGGCACCTGGCCGCCGCCGCGCTCGACGCCTTCGCCGTCGAACCCCTCCCGGCCGGCCACGTCCTGCGCACGGCACCCCGTCTCACCCTCACCTCCCACATGGCCGCCTGCACCCCGGGGGCCAACCGCGCGATGGGCCTGATGGTCGCCGAGGACGTACTCCGTGTCCTCGCCGGCGAGCCCCCGCGCCACGCGGTCGGCTGACCCCGCCCCGACCCGCCACGTCACCCCCCATGCCGTCAACCGCCCTGTTTGCCTTCCGCTCCGGCGACGGCGCCGGATCCAGCAAAGGAACACCGCCATGTCGACCACCGCCACCGCCCCAGCGGCGGAGCACGCGCAGGCCGATCCGTACGCCCTGCGCCCCGAGGACGCCCGCCCGGCACCCACCGCCTTCCGCGACCGGATCCGCCACCTCGGCCCCGGCTTCGTGCTGTCGGCCGCCGTCGTCGGCTCCGGCGAGCTGATCACCACCACCGCGCTCGGCGCCCAGGCCGGCTTCGCGCTGCTGTGGCTGGTGATCGTCTCGACCGCGGTCAAGGTCTGGGTCCAGATGGAACTGGCCCAGTGGACCGTCCTCAACGGACGCACCGCGCTCGAGGGCTACCGCGAGGTCGGCCCCCGCATCGGCCGGCTGAGCTGGATCAACTGGCTCTGGACCGGCATGGACTTCGCCAAGATGTTCCAGCGCGGCGGCATCATCGGCGGTACCGCGGCGGCCTGTTCGGTGCTGTGGCCGGTCATCGGCGAACCGCTGAGCTGGGGCTCCCTGGCGCTGTGGGCCGTCGTCGTCACCGTCGCCGCGATCCTGCTGCTGCAGTCCGGCAAGTACAGCCTCGTCGAACGAGCCTGCCTCGTCTCCGTCGTCGTCTTCACCCTGGTCACCGTCAGCCTCGCGGTCGGCCTGCCCGGCACCGAGTTCGGCTACGGCGGCAGCGAACTGGGCAGCGGCTTCGGCTTCGCGATCCCGGCCGGCACCGTCGGCATCGCGCTGGCCGTCTTCGGTATCACCGGCGTCGGCGCCGACGAGATGACCACGTACACCTACTGGTGCCTGGAGAAGGGCTACGCCCGCTGGACCGGTCCCGACGACGGCAGCGAGGAGCGCGCCCGCCGCGCCGAGGGCTGGATCAAGGTGATGCGCCTGGACGCCCTCACCGGCCTCGCCGTCTGCGTGCTGTGCACCCTGTCCTTCTACGTCATCGGCGCGGCCGTGCTCCACCCGCAGGGCCTGGTGCCCGAGGGCAACGAGATGACCACCACCCTCTCGCGGATCTACACCGACACGATGGGCCCCTGGGCCGAGTACCTGTTCCTCGTCGGCGCGTTCGCCGTCCTCTTCTCCACCCTCATCGGCTCCACCGCCTCCGTGCCCCGGCTGTGGACCAACACCCTCGGCCTGCTCGGCGTCGTCGACTGGAGCGACGTGCGCGCCCGCACCCGCGCCATCCGCGTCCTCACCTGGTGCCTGCCGCTGCTGTGGACCTGCTTCTTCCTCTGGATGCAGTCGCCGGTGCTGATGGTGCAGATCGGCGGCATCGGCGGCGGGATCTTCCTGCTCGCCGTGGTCGTCGCCGCGTGGCGGCTGCGCCGCACCGGAGTGCCGAAGCGCTTCCGCGCCAACGCCTGGCTCACCGCGGCCCTGGTCCTGAGCAGCGCGGCGATCCTGTGCGTCGGCGTGTACGGCGTCCTGAAGACGCCGGGCGCGGTGCCGGAGTAACGGCGGCAGCCCGCCGCTCGCCCCGTGAACCCGTCGCAGGGCTCCCGCGCGGACCTCCCGCGCGGGAGCCCTCCACCGTTCAGCGGGGCACCGGCTCGGCCTCCCGTTCCCCGAAGCGGACCCGCGTCGAGCACACCGCCACCAGCACGGCGGACACCGCGACCACCGTCATGCCGACCGTCAGGTCCGTGTGGCCGGCGACGAAGCCGATCAGGGCCGGGCCCGCCAGGAGGCCGGTGGTGCCCATGGCGGCGACCAGGGCGAGGGCGCCGGGCCCCTCCGCGGCGGCGGCGACGTAGAGGCAGGGGGTCACCGTCGCCATGCCCAGGCCGACGCAGGCGAAGCCGACGAGGGCGGGCCAGGTGCCGCCGGCCAGCAGGGCGAGGGCGAGACCGGTGCCGGCCATCGTGCTGCCCACCCGCACCATGCGCGCGTCGCCCCACCGGTTGCGCCAGCCGTCGCCCAGGAGGCGGGCCAGCACCATCATGACCGAGACGACGGCGATGCCCAGCGGGGCCAGCCGCCCGGACGCGCCGGTCTCCTCCGTCAGATAGAGCGCCGACCAGTCGTTCATGGCGCCCTCGACGACCGTGCCGAACACCATGGCGCAGCCCAGGACGAGGGCCGTGCGCGAGGCGCCCGTCAGGCTCCGCAGGCCCTTGCCCCCGTCCTCCGCCGGCTGCTCCCCGGCCGGGGGAGCCGGGGCGTCGGTGAGCACCCGGGGCCGGGAACCGGCCAGCAGCACCACCCCCAGCGCCGCCGCCACCGCGAAGTGCGCGGTCACCGAGTGCGTCACGGTGTTCACCCCGGAGGCCAGCAGCGCGCCCCCGAGCGAGCCTCCGCTGAACGTCGCGTGCAACTGGGCCATCGCGGCCCGCCCGTAGTGGGACTCGAGGGCGGCGCCCTGCGCGTTCATGGCGACGTTCAGACAGCCGACGGCCACACCGTCGACGAGGATCACCAGCAGGGCGAGCGGATAACTGCCGGCCGCGGCCAGCACGGGCAGCACCGCCACCAGGCCCAGCGCGGACCACAGCGCCAGCCGCCGGGCGCCCAGCCGCCGCATCAGGGGCGCGACCAGCGGGAAGGACACCGCCGCCCCGACACCGGCGGCCATCAGCAGCAGCCCCACCTCCGTCCCGCCCAGGTCGAAGCGGTCCTTGAAGGCGGGCAGCCGGGAGGCCCAGGTGGCGTACTGGAAACCGAGGAAGAAGAACAGGGTGGCGGTCGCCAGTTGGTCACGGCGGAAGTCGCCGAGGGTGGGCAGCATGGACGTCAGGACCCCTCTTCCGGGCCGCCGGGGCGGCGGTGCTGGACCGGGCAGGACATGTAGACGGCGCCGTCGCCGTAACCCCCGTGGACCTCGACCCCGGGCTCGGGACGGTAGCCGTGCCCGGACCAGAAGCTCTCCGTGCCGCCGACGGCGACCAGGGAGATCCGTTCGTACGACGACCGTCCCGCGACCGTCGTGAGGTGCCGCAGCAGCCTGCCGCCCAGTCCCCTGCCGCGCAGGTCGTCCGCGATCACGAGGTCGTGCAGGTGCAGGTTGCGGGAGTCGTACGCCCGCTCCTCCGGCCGGGTCAGGTCCGGGTACCGCAGCCGCGGGTAGGGCAGGGCGAGCACGTAGCCGGCGACGCGGTCACCGCTCTCCAGGACGAAGCAGGTCGCCGGGGAGGCGCGGCCCCGGGAGCGGAGCGCCTCGACGCCCTCGGACAGCGAGGCCGACGCGTACACCTCGGCCTCCAGCGCGGCGATCCGCGGCCAGTCGTCCTCGGCGACACGGCGGATGCGCACGTCCGGGCCGTCACCGCCCACGCAGACGCGGGGGAGCGGCGCGAAGCCGTTGAAGCCCTCGGTCGTGTAGCTGGCGGCGTACGCGCCCGCCGACAGCACCCAGACCGGGTCGCCCGACGCGACCGCCCTCGGCACCCGCACCCGGCGGTGCCCGTGGTCGTAGGCGTCGTCGCTGTCGCAGGTGGGGCCCGCGACGACGGCCGGCACCAGGCCGGCGCCGGCCGTGTCCGGGTGGGACGGGAAGACGAGCGGGTACCGCACCTGGTCCATCTCGTACAGGCCGTTGAACTTGCCGCAGCTCAGGTACAGCCAGTGCGCACGCTCCCCGTCCGGCAGGCGGCGGGACGTCAGCCGGGAGACGTGCGCCCTGATCGCGCCGTGGTCGGCCACCAGGTGGCGGCCCGGTTCCACGAGGAAGTCCAGGGGACGGGGGGACAGCTCCGCCAGCCGCTCCACGCCCTCGCGCAGCACGGCGAAGATCTTGTCCAGCGGGGGGTCGAGCCGTTCACCCCGGCGGTCGGCGTAGCCGAGCGCGGGCAGACCGCCGCCGAGGTTGACGTGGTCCGGCACGATCCCGCGGCCGTGCAGGGCCGTGAGCACCTCGGCGAGGGCCGCGAAGGCCCGCCGCCACGCCTCGGCGGTCATCTGCTGCGACCCGACGTGCACCGAGAGACCGGCGGGGACGAGACCCGCGTCCCGCGCGGTCTCCAGCACCCGTACGGCGTCGTCCGCCGAGCACCCGAACTTCCGGCTCAGCCCCCACAGCGCGCCCTCGCCGCTGGTCGCCAGCCGGCAGAACACCCGGGAGCCCGGAGCGTGCCGGGCCAGCGCCGCGACGTCCTCCACGCTGTCCGTGGCGAAGTCCCGGACGCCGAGCCGGTACGCCTGAGCGATGTCCCGGTCGGACTTGACGGTGTTGCCGTAGTGGACCCGGTGCGCGGGCACGCCCGTCGCCAGCGCCCGGGTGATCTCCCGGGGGCTCGCCGCGTCGAAACCGGCGCCCCGGCCGGCCAGCAGGGCCAGGACCTCCGCCACGGGACACGCCTTCATCGCGAACCGCACGTCCACGCCGGGCAGTTCCGCGGTCAGCGCGTCGTACCGGGCGGCGATCCCGTCCAGGTCGTAGACGAGCGCGTCCTCGGTGGCGGCCGCGAGGGCGGCACGCAGGGCCGCGGTCACCGGAGAGCGCCCCGGCTCGCGTGCACGAGGGCCTCCCAGGCGCCGATCAGCGCCACGAAGTCCTCGACGTCGAGCGCGGCCTCGTCCAGCAGCCGCTCCCGGTCCGCCGTCATGCCGCGCGCGAACTCGGCGTACTTCCCGCCCAGCCGTCCGTACGCCGCCGCGACCGTGTCCAGCCGCCGCTCGTTCTCCGCACGGTCAAGGCGCACGCTCTCGGCGAGGAACGCGGCGAACGGCGCCGGGTCGAGCCGCCCGCTCTCGTCCAGCAGCGCGGCGCCCGCGCCGGCCGTCCGCTCGTAGACGTGGTGCAGGTACAGCATGGAGAGCAGGAACTTCACGAACCGCGTCTGGTACGCCAGGAAACCGGCGTGGGTGCGGCGCTCCCCGGTGTAGTAGTTCTCGATGTGCCGGTTGTGCAGGACGCCGGGCAGCGCGGCGTCGTACACGGCGTGGATGAGGAAGTAGTCGCTGCCGATGGTCGCGGTGGCGGGCGGCAGCGGCAGCCGCTCGTACACGTCCCGGTCGAAGGCGATGTTGGACATGTCGACGCGCATCGGATCGACCAGCGTCAGCGTCGAGCGGTCGCCCGTGAAGGGCAGTGTCCCGGCGCCCTTGAAGGACTCCTCGACCAGCTCCCGCTTCTGCTCGGCGGACCAGTGGCCGGGCGCCCACAGGGCGACGACCTCGTCGTACACGTCCTTGTCGAGCTCCCGGATGCCGCCGATGTCGACGGAGAGCTCCCCGATGAAGGAGGCGCCCACCATCGACACGGGCCGGTCGGCGAGCGCGGGGTCGAGCGCCACCTCCGACACCCCGGCGAAGGCGTCGCGGGCCCGCCTGCCCAGGGAGGTCAGCTCGTGGTGGACGGGGTAGACGGGCTTGCCGTCGAAGACCTGGTAGCTGCAGTCGGAGTCGCGCCGGTGCACCGAGCGGCAGTCCAGCGCCGCCGCGACGAGGAACGCCCGGTTGGTGCAGGCGCCGTACGAGAGCGCGTCCGGCAGCATCAGGCCGAGGATCCGCTCCGGCTCCGCGAGCGCGGCCCGCTCGACGGCGCCGCGCAGGAAGTCCCGCTGGGCGGACTCGTCGAGGTGGTGCACGACGACGCCCGCGGTTTCGGGGAGCGCGGCGACCGTTTGGGCGTGGGCCTCGCGGGTCCGCTCGTCGGAGGAGTCGAGGATCAGCAGGTGCACCTCGACGTCGAAGTGCCGGGTGGCGTACGAGGCCTCCCCGCCGATGGCGGTGATGGTCGCGGAGCACTCCCGGTCGGTGGGGAGGCTCAGGCATATCCGGTGCACGTCGGTTCCCTCGCTCATCGGGTCCGCCCGTTCCAGGAGTCCAGTCCCAGCAACTTCCGTCCCAGATCGTTGAGTTCGGCGGGCCCGTAGCGCAGGGACTCGTGCTTCACCGCGTCGCCGAGCAGGGTCGCGTTCCACTCCGGGGTGCTGAGCGTGCGCCAGGACTCCACCCGGGAGCGGCGCAGCTCCTCGTGCTCCTCCAGGGCGGGCATCATCGACAGGTACTGCACCGCCCGCACCCCGTCGGCCGAGGTGTTGGGCGCCACGCCGTGCGCCAGCATCCCGTTGAAGATCAGCAGGTCACCGGCCTTGAGCCGGGGCCGGACGACCGGGAACTCGGTGCGGTCGACACCGGGACGGATCGGGTCCCGGTCGGCGGGCTGCGCGACCTTCCACTCCTCGAAGCGGCGGAAGAGTTCCGGGGAGCACTGGAAGCCGCCCTGGTCCGGCTCGGTGTCGGTGAGCGCGATGATGCCCTGCACCCGCTGCGGCGGCACGCTCGCCGTGGTGTCCACGTCCCAGTGCAGCTCGATGTCGAACCCCTCGTCCGTGGGGTCGATGAGGGAACGCGAACGGTTGCGCACATTGGGCGGGTTGAGGTTGAGCCGGTCCAGGGTGACCCACAGCTCCTCGCAGTCCCACACGTCCACGAAGGCGTCGTACACCCGCCGGGCCTGCCGGCTGTCCCAGATCAGCTGGTGCTGGTACGCCTCGACGAAGCCGTAGACGAACAGGTCCCGGTCGAGGTCCGAGCGGAAGGCGCGCTCCTCGTACCAGGTCTCGGGGCGCTGCGGGTCCAGGCCCTGGAAGTCCCAGGCGAACTCCAGCAGCAGCTTGGCGGCGTCGGGGGAGATCGCCTCCGGCACCACCACGTAGCCGTGGTTCTGCCAGGACGCGAACTGCTCCTCGGAGAGCACCCGCAGCGGCAGGTCCTTGGTCAGGTGCCGCAGTTGCGTCCCGGCGAGGTAGGTCTCGCCGTCGGCGCTGAAGTAGGGGCGCTCGGAGGCGGCGCGGTGCAGGAAACGGTGGTGCGTCGTCATGCGGTACTCCGGAGATCGGGATCACTCACGGCATGCGGACGGGAGGAAGGAAGGGAGGGAGGGAGAGGGGCCGTTGGGGAGCCGGTGCCACGGCGGCCCGGCGCGCCCCTCACGGGCCTCGGCACGAGGGCCGGCCGACGGGCCACCCGCGTGACATCGATGTCGCCCAGTGCGCCAGATGTGCGGCCGCCCGGTGCGGACCACTGGGATATTGGACTGGACCATTGGGTCGTGTCAAGGAACCCTCTTCCGGCGCGACGACCCAACTCCCCTCCGGCGAAACCGCTTTGGAGGTGAACCGCCCGGTCAGGGCCCCGGGCGGGTCAGCGTCGCCGTGAACTTGTAGCGCGAGCCCCGGTACACCGAGCGGACCCACTCGACCGGCGTTCCCGTCTCGTCCCGCGAGTGGCGGGACAGCAGCAGCATCGGCAGGCCCACGTCCGTGGCGAGCAGCCCCGCCTCCCGGGGTGTCGCCGGCGAGGTCTCGATGGTCTCGTCGGCCTCCGCCGGCCGTACCCCGTACACCTCGGCGAGGGTGGTGTAGAGCGAGGTGTAGCGGGTCAGGTTGCTGCGCAGCCGGGGGAAGCGCCGGTCGGACAGGTGGGTCGCCTCGATCGCCATGGGCTCCCCGCCGGCCAGCCGCAACCGCTCGATGCGCAGCACCCTGTCCTTCGGCTCCACCTCCAGCAGGGCCGCCAGCTCCGCGTCGGCGGCGATGTACCCGATGTCCAGCACCTGCGAGGTGGGGTTGAGCCCCTGTGCCCGCATGTCCTCGGTGTACGAGGTCAGCTGGAGCGTCCGGTAGACCTTCGGGCGGGCGACGAACGTGCCCTTGCCCTGGATCCGGTCGAGCCGGCCCTCGCCGACCAGCTCCTGCAGGGCCTTGCGGATCGTGGTGCGGGAGGTGCGGAACTCGACGGCGAGCAGACGCTCGGCCGGCATCGGGGCGCCCGGGGCGCGTTCGTCGGTCATCTGCAGCAACCGCTGCTTGATGCGGTAGTACTTCGGTACGCGCCCGATGCGGCCCGGCGCCCCCGTGTCGGCCTGGGCGCTGCTGACGTCCGTGCTCATGACCTGCCTTCCGGCTGCGGTGTCCGGCGCGCGGACGGCAGGTGCCGACCGCGGTGCACGTCGGCGGACGGCCGGGTTCGGCGCCGCACGCTCGGCGATCCCGTTATAACGGTGTGTTCTCGCTTTGGTCTAGTCCAAACGTCAACCCGTCCTCGTTTGGGTGGAGTTCCGCGCTTCACCGGGGACGCCGGAGCCGTTATCCAGGCGTGAGTTCACGACCCTTGACAGGGCCATAGGTCTAGGCCAAGCTCCCCTTGCTGGTCTAAACCATTTAGAGGAAGCCGGGTCCCAGCCCACCGAGCTGTTGCGCCGCTGTGGGGGTACCGCCGAGGGCGTGGGTGTGCAAGGCATTCCTGAGGAGGGGTGGCGCGTGAAGCGCAAGCTGATAGCCGCGATCGGGGTCGCGGGCATGCTGTTCTCCGTCGCGGCGTGCGGCGGCGACGACGGTGACGGCGGCGACAAGGCCGGCGCGGACGGTTACGCCGGCGAGACGCTCACCGTGTGGGTGATGGACGGCTCGTCGCCCGACGACTGGCAGGCGGACCTCGCCAAGGAGTTCGAGGCGAAGACCAAGGCGAAGGTCAAGTTCGAGAACCAGCAGTGGAACGGCATCCAGCAGAAGCTGACCACCGCCCTGTCCGAGGAGAACCCGCCGGACGTCTTCGAGATCGGCAACACCCAGACCCCGGCCTACGCCAAGACAGGCGGCCTCGCCGACCTGGGCGACCTCAAGACCGAGATCGGCGCCGACTGGACCGACTCCCTCAACAACTCCTCCGTCTTCGAGGGCAAGCAGTACGCGGTGCCGTGGTACTTCGCCAACCGCGTCGTCGTCTACAACAAGAAGGTCTGGGCGGACGCGGGGCTGAAGGACACCCCCAAGACCCGCGACGAGTTCTACGACGCGCTCAAGACGATCGGTGACAAGACCGACGCCGAGCCGATCTACCTGCCGGGCCAGAACTGGTACCACTTCGTCGGCCTGGTGATCGGCGAGGGCGGCGAGCTGGTCAAGAAGGACGGCGACAAGTACGTCTCCAACCTGGCCGACCCCAAGGTCGCCGCCGCCACGGAGACCTACAAGAAGTTCCAGGCGCTGTCCGAGGCGCCCAAGGACAAGGACGAGGCCACCCCGCAGCAGGGCGAGATCTTCGCCAAGGGCAAGACCGGCGCGTTCATCGGCATGGGCTGGGAGGCCGCCACCGCGGTCAAGGCCAACCCGAAGATCGAGCAGGACATCGGCTACTTCACCATCCCCGGTGCCACGGCCGACAAGCCCGAGGGCGTCTTCCTCGGCGGCTCCAACCTCGCCGTCGCCGCGGGCAGCAAGAAGCAGGAGCTCGCCAAGGAGTTCCTGCGGATCGCCCTCTCCGACAAGTTCGAGGGCGCGCTCGCCAAGGCCAACGGCGTCATCCCCAACAAGGAGTCGCTGCAGAGCAACCTCGAGGGCAACGCGCCCGCCGAGGCCGCCGCGCCGGCCGCCGCCGTCGGCGGCACCACGCCGCTGATCCCCGAGTGGGCCGCCGTCGAGAACGACCCCAACCCGATCAAGACGTACCTGACCGCCGTCCTGAACGGCAAGTCCCCGGCCGAGGCCGCCGAGCAGGTCGAGGGCGAGTTCAACAAGCGCCTGGCGCAGCAGCAGTAGGCGCGCGAGCGCACGGATGGGGACGGGGGCCGGCCGCGCGCCGGCTCCCGCCCCGGCGTCGAGTACGTCGAGAAGAGAGAGCGCGAGCATGACCGTGCAGACCGAACGGCCGCCCTCCGGCCCGGCGGACGTCCGCAAGGCGGACGACACAGGACCCGGCAGGCCGACACCGCGAGCCGCGTCGCGCGCCGGCGCGCTCGCCCCGTACCTGTTGCTGCTGCCCGCCGTCGCGGCCACCGTGCTGCTGCTCGGCTGGCCGCTGCTGAAGGACCTGCTGCTGTCCTTCCAGAACCTCAACATGGCGCAGCTGATCCAGCACGTCACCGAGTGGAACGGCGTCGACAACTACAAGGAGGTCCTCACCGGCGAGGACTTCTGGCGGGTCACCCTCCGCTCGATCCTGTTCACGGCGGCCAACGTCGTCCTGATCATGGTCCTGGGCACGCTGACCGGCCTGCTGCTCGCCCGCCTCGGCACACGGATGCGGTTCACCCTGCTGTTCGGCCTGGTGCTCGCCTGGGCGATGCCCGTCGTGGCCGCCACCACCGTCTACCAGTGGCTGTTCGCCCAGCGCTTCGGCGTCGTCAACTGGGTCCTGGACAAGCTCGGCTGGCACTCCATGGCCGACTACAGCTGGACCAGCAGCCAGATGTCGACGTTCTTCGTCGTCACCCTGCTGATCGTGTGGATGTCGATCCCGTTCGTCGCGATCAACCTCTACGCGGCGACCACCACCATCCCCAAGGAGCTCTACGAGGCCGCGTCCCTCGACGGCGCCGGCGCCTGGCGGAGCTTCACCACGGTCACCATGCCGTTCCTGCGGCCGTTCCTCTACGCGACGACGTTCCTGGAGGTCATCTGGGTCTTCAAGGCGTTCGTCCAGGTCTTCACCTTCAACGGCGGCGGCCCCGACCGGCTCACCGAGATCCTGCCCGTCTACGCCTACGTCGAGGGCGTCGGCAACCAGCACTACGGCATGGGCGCGGCGATCGCCGTCCTGACCATCCTGATCCTGCTCGGCCTGACCGCCTACTACCTCAGGATCGTGCTCAAGCAAGAGGAGGACGAGCTGTGAAGCGCTCGCTCTTCGGCCGCCTGTGGCCCAACGTCACGGCCGTCGTCCTGTTCATCGGCTGCGTCTTCCCCGTGTACTGGATGTTCGCCACGGCGTTCAAACCGACCGGCGACATCATCTCGGAGGACCCGGTCTGGTTCCCCACCGACATCACCTTCGAGCACTTCGAGACCGCGACCAGCGTCGACAACTTCTGGACCTTCGTCGGCAACTCGCTGATCGTCACCGTCCTCGCGGTCGTCTTCTCGCTGGTCATCGCCCTGGTCACGTCCTTCACCCTGGTGCGGATGCGGTTCAAGGGGCGGCGCGGCTTCATCATCGGCTTCATGCTCGCCCAGATGGCGCCCTGGGAGGTCATGGTCATCGCGATCTACATGATCGTGCGGGACGCCTCCATGCTGAACAGCCTGGTGCCGCTCACGGCCTTCTACATGATGATGATCCTGCCCTTCACCATCCTGACGCTGCGCGGCTTCGTCGCCGCCGTGCCCAAGGAGCTGGAGGAGGCGGCGATGGTCGACGGCTGCAGCCGTCTCACCGCGTTCCGCCGGGTCGTCCTGCCGCTGCTCGCGCCGGGCCTGATGTCCACCTCGATGTTCGGCTTCATCACCGCCTGGAACGAGTTCCCGCTCGTGCTGGTGCTCAACAAGGAGGCCGAGGCGCAGACCCTGCCCCTGTGGCTGTCCAGCTTCCAGACCGTCTTCGGCGACGACTGGGGCGCGACCATGGCCGCCTCCTCCCTGTTCGCCGTCCCGATCCTGATCCTCTTCGTCTACCTGCAGCGCAAGGCCGTCAGCGGCCTCACCGCGGGCGCCGTGAAGGGATAACGCCACCCGATGACGACAACCACCACCGGCACCGACACCCTCACCCGGGACGCGCTCGCCGTACTGCAGCCGGGCTTCGCCGGCACCACCGCGCCCGACTGGGTGCGCCGCCGGCTGGCCGAGGGCCTCGCCTCCGTCGCCCTCTTCGGCCGCAACGTCACCACCGCCGAACAGGTCACCGCCCTCACCGCGCAACTGCGGGCCGAGCGGGACGACCTGCTGGTCGCCATCGACGAGGAGAGCGGCGACGTCACCCGCCTGGAGGTCCGCACCGGCTCCTCCTTCCCCGGCAACCACGCCCTCGGCGCCGTCGACGACACCGACCTGACCCGGGGCGTCGCCCGCGAGCTCGGCCGCCGGCTCGCGGAGTGCGGCGTCAACTTCGACTGGGCGCCGTCCGCCGACGTCAACGCCAACCCCGACAACCCGGTGATCGGCGTGCGCTCCTTCGGCGGCGACACCGCCCTGGTCGCCCGGCACACCGCCGCCTACGTCGAGGGTCTGCAGTCCACCGGCGTCGCCGCCTGCACCAAGCACTTCCCCGGCCACGGCGACACCAGCGTCGACTCCCACCACGCGATCCCGCACATCGACCTCGACGCCAAGACCCTCGACGAGCGCGAACTGCAGCCGTTCCGGGCGGCGATCGCGGCCGGCACCCGTGCCGTCATGAGCGCGCACATCCGGGTGCCGGTCCTCGACCCGGACCGCCCGGCCACGCTCTCCCGGCGCATCCTCACCGACCTGCTGCGCGGCGAACTCGGCTACCAGGGCCTGATCGTCACCGACGGCATGGAGATGCGCGCCATCTCCGGCACCTACGGCCTCGAACAGGGAGTCGTCCTCGCCATCGCCGCCGGCGCCGACGCGATCTGCGTGGGCGGCGGGCTGTGCGACGAGGGCACCGTGCAGCGCCTGCGGGACGCACTGGTCGCCGCCGTACGCTCCGGCGAACTCCCGGAGGAGCGGCTCGCCGACGCCGCCGCCCGGGTGCGCGCCCTCGCCGACTGGACCGCCTCCGTACGACGGTCCCCGGCCGCGGCCGTCGCACCCGAGCCGGAGATCGGCCTCACGGCGGCCCGCCGCGCGGTGACCGTCACCCGCGCCGCCGGTCCCGCGCCGGTCACC
This sequence comes from Streptomyces sp. NPDC044984, assembly GCF_040646935.1. NCBI lineage: Bacteria > Bacillati > Actinomycetota > Actinomycetes > Kitasatosporales > Streptomycetaceae > Streptomyces > Streptomyces sp. NPDC044984. Next base: position 326,269 of record NZ_JBEZBE010000002.1, on the reverse strand, counting down.
GGACCGGTGTACGTGGCCACCTTCAACCCGGCCCCGAACATCGCCGTGGGCGACGAGACCCCGTGGGGCGTCGGCGCGGAGCTGGAACGGCTGCTGCCCGGCACCACCACCGGCCACTTCACCGGCCCCGACGCCGGCGAGCAGGCGCTGAAGGCGGCGGCAGGGCGGCGCGTCGTCGCCGTGGTCCGCGACGAGCACCGGCACCCGTGGATGCGCACGGCCCTGGACACCCTGCTCGCCGCCGACCCGTCCACCGTGGTCGTGGAGATGGGCGTACCGCAGTCCGCACCGCGCGGCGCGGCGCACATCGCCACCCACGGCGCGGCCCGCGTCTGCGGCGTGGCGGCGGCGGAGGCGGTCGTAGCGGGCTGACCGGACAGGGGGAACGGGGGAACGGGGACATCGGGGATGTCTAGGGGTAGATCTTCCGCCCCTCGGCGAGCATGGCGACGAACTTCTCGATCCGGGCCGCCCGGGTCCCCGGCCGCTTCGCCTCCTCGATCCGGTGGAGGATCGCGTACCGGTTGCGGCTGTCGAGGGTGCCGAAGAAGTCACCGGCTCCGGGCGCCGCGTCCAGCGCGGCCCGCAGGTCGTCGGGGACGGTCGCCGTGCTCTGGCTCGCGTACGCGGCGTCCCAGCGGCCGTCCGCCCGCGCCCGTTCCACCTCGCGCAGTCCGGACGGCCGCATACGTCCCTGCTCGATGAGGTCGAGGGCCTTCTGCCGGTTGACCGCCGACCACCGGCTGCGCGCCCGCCGCGGGGTGAACCGCTGGAGCCAGTGGGTGTCGTCCAGCCCCTTCTTGTGCCCGTCGATCCAGCCGTAGCACAGTGCCGACTCCAGCGCGGTCGCGTAGTCGACCCCGGTGATCCCGGACCCCTTCTTCGGGATCCTCAGCCACACCCCGTCGACGTCCCCCTGATGCTCCTCCAGCCACGCCTCCCAGTCCCCTTGCGTCTCGAAGGCGGCAACGGGCCCCACCACACCGTCCACTTCATCAGCCATGCGCTCATGCAACAGGGCCGAGCGACACGGGTCAACGAGAGACCGCCCCCGCCGCCCCTTCCCTGAAGGCTGTGCTCCCAGACCCCCCTTTCGGCCCTGAGCGGAGCCCCGGGTCGGGACGGGAAGGGGCGGCGAGGTCGGGCAGGGCCAGCCCACTCATGGGGTCTCCCTCCCGCTCATGGGTCTCCTTCGCGAGCGGCGCGGTCCTCGACGGTGCGCCGGGCACCCCACGGGTACCCGGGGCAAGCGTCACGCTGCGCGGGCCCCGCGATGGCGGAGCGTGTCGTTATTGGGCCGAACGGGTGACCATGAGTAAGAATTGCCCGATGCAGACAGCCAGCGCGACAGGGGACGGAGCATGCCGGTGAACAGCCACGACGTCACCGACGAACAGTGGGAGGGGCTCGCCCAGGTCGTTCCGCTGCGGGGCCGCGACGCGTGGCCGTCCGCGGTGGGCCACCGCGCCCTGCCCGAGGCCGCGACGGAGGCGCGCCGCCGCTTCGTCGTCCTGCGGGTGAACGTGTTCGCGGACGCCCGCGAGGTCGCCGAGACACTGATGTCCGGGATACCGGTCCTGCTCGACCTGACCGGCGCGGAGACCGAGACCGCCAAACGGGTCCTGGACTTCAGCACGGGCGTCGTCTTCGGCCTGGCCAGCGGAATGCACCGGGTCGACCGCAACGTCTTCCTCCTGACCCCGGCCGGCACGGAGGTCACGGGGCTGATGGAGGGGGTGGGGGTGCCGGGGGCCTGAGCGCGTCGCCCGATCGTGGGAAGGCCCGTGGAGCGGAACGGTTCGCCCCGTACCGGACCCCTTAGCGTCCCGCACATGACCCCACCTTCCCCGCCCCGCCCGGGCATGAGCACGCCGCCCTCGTCCGCGGGCCCGGCCGCACCGGATCCGCGGGCCGCACCGGATTCACCGGTTGTGCCGGATCAGCTGGATTCACCGGTTGCGCCGGATCTGCCGGCCGCGCGGTCCGTCGGCGTCGTGGGTCACCCCGACCGGCCGCGCGTCACCGAGCTGCTGCTGTCCGCCTTCGCCGGGCACCGCGGCACGGCGCTCCCGCTCGGGGCGCTCACCCTGCTCGCCGGGCCCAGCGGGAGCGGCAAGACCAGCGCGCTGCGGGCGTACGAGGCGCTCGCCCGGCTCGGCGGCGGGGCCGAGCTGGGGGAGGCGTTCCCGGAGCCCGGCGCCTGTGTGCCGGAGCGGGCCCGCGCCGACGCCCAGCGCCGCCGCGGCTTCCGCATCGGCTGCACGGCCGACGGTCCCGGGGGGCCGGTCCGGCTGGAGGTCGCCGTACAGGCCGAACCCGGGCTGCGGATCGTGGGGGAGCGGCTGACGGCGGGCGGGACGGTCCTCCTGGAGACCGCCCTGCGCGACCCCGGCCGGCGCACCGTACAGGCCGCCTGGCACACGGCCGGGGCGGCTCCGGTGACCCGCGCCCCGCTGCCGGACGACCGGCTCGGCACCGCGCTGCTGCCGCTGCGCGTCGCCGGCAAGACCCCCGGGCAGCGCAGGGTGCTCGCCGCCGCCGAGCAGATGGTGGTCGCCCTGCGCTCCGTCTTCCCCTGCGACCCCCGCCCCGAGCGGATGCGGGACCCCGTCCGGGTCGGCACCGGGCGGCTGCTCGGCGGCTGCGACAACCTCGCCGACGTCCTGTGGCGCACCCGCGCCGAGTGCGGACGCCGGTACGCCCTCCTCGTGGAGGCGGTGCGCGCCGGATGCGCCGGGCCGGTCACCGGCCTGCTCGCCGAGCCGTACGACGCCGGCCGCCTGGTCCGCGCCCTCCTCGACCGGGGCGACGGCACCCGTACCGAGCTGCGGCGCCTCGGTGACGGCGAGCTGCGGTACGCCGCGCTCGCCCTGGTGCTGCTCACCGGGCCCGGTGTGCTGGAGGTCGACGCGCCCGGCGAGGTCCCGGCGGCGCTCCAGACCCTCACGGTCCTCGCCGACGGCCTGGACCGGGCGCTGGATCCGGTGCAGCGGGGCGAGCTGCTGCGCCTGGCGGCGCGGATGTGCGAGCGCGGGCACATCCGGCTGGTCGGGGCGGTGAGCGACGCCTCCTGGGCGGCGGGGGTGAGCGGGGTGACGGTGGTACACCTGGACCGTGACTGATCCTTACGACCTCGCGGGGCTCCAGCACCGGCTCGCCGAGTTCGCCGCCGCGCGCGACTGGCAGCCGTACCACACCCCGAAGAACCTCGTCGCCGCGCTCAGCGTGGAGGCGTCCGAACTCCTCGAGATCTTCCAGTGGTTGACGCCCGAGGAGTCCGCCCGCGTCATGGACGACCCGGACACCGCGCACCGCGTGAGCGACGAGGTCGCCGACGTCCTCGCGTATCTGCTCCAGCTGTGCGAGGTGCTCGGCGTCGACCCGCTGGCCGCGCTGGCCGCGAAGATCGACCGCAACGAGCGCAGGTTTCCGGTGGGGGAGCCGCCCCAGGGGTGAGGATCCATCGACTCCGTTATCACTCTCCGTATATGAAAAGTGAACTCCATCCGAATCGTTGTCGGCAGATTTCGGTCTTCCTCTGGCTTTTTGTCTCACACTCTTTCACTCTGGGTAGTGAACAAGGGAGTTCAACGGATGCGGACGCGCGGGCAGCGCGTCGGACGGACGGGGGCAGCGCATGGACGCTGTGCGGCTCATCGTGACGAGCAGGCGCGCCCTGGCCGCGGGCGGTGGCGTGCGGGAGCTGCTGACCGAGGTGTGGCAGGCGCAGGCTCTGGCGCAGGCGATCGGGAGCCGCCTCGCCGTCGTCGGCCCGCCCGAACTGCGGGGTGAGGCACTCGGGCTGACCGAGCTGGCGGGCCGAGGCTGCGGAGTGCTGGGCGCCCCGGAACTCGGCCCGGACGAACTGCGCGCGGCCCGGCTCACCGAGCTGGGCGAGACCCGACCGGTCCTGATGCACCTCGGCGGTCTGCTCGGCGAGGTCGGTATCGCCCTGGTGGGGCTCGCCTCCTCCGCGGACGACGAGGCGACGTACTGGCAGTGCATGGAGGCCATCGACGCGGCGGACGAGTCCCGCGACCGCGTCCTGGAGATGCTCCGCAAACTGGCCTCCCGCGACGAGGCGCCACCGGAGCGCGAGGCCGGCTGACACGGAGTTCGGTCCGGTGGGGCTGCGGGTCGTGCGCCTGCGGCGCAGCGTCCGGTCCGGTGGGGCTGCGGCAGCGCCTGCGGCGGGTGGGCGCGACGGCGCCCCGCAGGCGCCGGGCCGCGCGGACACCCCTCCGGCCCGCACCGACGCCGCTCACCTTGTGAGAGCAGAGCCGCGCACCCCCCCCGCAAGCACCGCCCCCCGTCCCCGAGAGTGCAGGATGGAGCCATGGATCTTCGCATCTTCACCGAGCCCCAGCAGGGCGCCACCTACGACACCCTCCTCACCGTCGCCAAGGCCACCGAGGACCTCGGCTTCGACGCCTTCTTCCGCTCCGACCACTACCTCAGCATGGGCTCCGCCGACGGCCTGCCCGGTCCCACCGACGCCTGGATCACCCTCGCCGGCCTCGCACGCGAGACCAAGCGCATCCGGCTCGGCACCCTGATGACCGCCGGCACCTTCCGCCTCCCCGGCGTGCTCGCCATCCAGGTCGCCCAGGTCGACCAGATGTCCGGCGGCCGTGTCGAACTCGGCCTGGGCGCGGGTTGGTTCGAGGAGGAGCACAAGGCGTACGGCATCCCCTTCCCGAAGGAGAAGTTCGCCCGCCTCGAGGAGCAGCTGGAGATCGTCACCGGCCTGTGGGCCACCGCGGTCGGCGAGACCTTCGACTTCCACGGCACGTACTACGACCTCACCAAGTCGCCCGCGCTCCCCAAGCCCGCCCAGTCCAAGGTGCCGGTGCTCATCGGCGGTCACGGCGCGACCCGCACCCCGCGCCTCGCGGCCCGTTTCGGTGACGAGTTCAACATGCCCTTCGCCTCGGTCGAGGACACCGCGCGCCAGTTCGGCCGGGTCCGCGACGCCGCCCGGGAGGCTGGCCGCGACCCGGGCGAGCTGGTCTACTCCAACGCCCTCGTCGTCTGCGTCGGCAAGGACGACCAGGAGGTCGCCCGCCGCGCCGCCGCGATCGGCCGCGAGGTCGACGAGCTCAGGACCAACGGTCTTGCGGGCTCCCCCGCCGAGGTCGTCGACAAGATCGGCCGCTACGCCGAGACCGGTGCCGACCGCATCTACCTCCAGGTCCTCGACCTGCACGACCTCGACCACCTGGAACTGATCTCCGCCCAGGTCCAGTCCCAGCTGTCGTAGGCGCGAGCACCGCACCACCCGGGGCCGTCCGTACGGAACGGGCGGCCCCGCCGCATGCGCCGGTAAATTCCCGGGGCATTCCCGACGGTTCCCGGTACGTTGGCACCACACGTCCGAATCCGGCGTGTCCCCCCAGCTCAGAAGGCGTTTCGAGGTGTAACCACCGTGTTCCTGACGATCAGTACCACCGGCTCCGCCGAGCGCCCGGCGACCGATCTCGGTTTCCTGCTGCACAAGCATCCCGAGAAGGCGCAGGCGTTCTCCACGTCCTACGGCACGGCCCACGTCCTCTACCCCGAGGCGGACGCCGAGCGCTGCACGGCGGCGCTGCTGCTGGAGGTGGACGCGGTGGCACTGGTCCGGCGCGGCAAGGGCAAGGGCCGCGGGGGTGCCCCCGACGCGGCACTCGCGCAGTACGTCAACGACCGCCCGTACGCGGCGTCCTCCCTGCTCGCCGTCGCGCTGAGCGGCGTCTTCTCCAGCGCGATGCGCGGCGTGTGCGCCGCCCGCCCGGAACTGCCGGGGCAGCCGCGTCCGCTGCGCATCGAGGTGCCCGCGCTGCCCGCGCGCGGCGGCGCCGAACTCGTCCGCCGGCTCTTCGAGCCGCTCGGCTGGACGGTCACCGCCGAGCCCGTGGCCCTGGACGCCGAGTTCCCCGAGTGGGGCGACTCGCGGTACGTGCGTCTGGTCCTGGAGGCGGCGACGCTCACCCTCGCCGAGGCCCTGCGCCACCTCTACGTACTGCTCCCCGTCCTCGACGACGCCAAGCACTACTGGGTCTCCTCCGACGAGGTCGACAAGCTGCTGCGCGCCGGTGAGGGCTGGCTGCCCGCGCACCCGGAGCAGAAGCTGATCGCCGGCCGCTACCTGTCCCGCCGCTGGTCGCTGACCCGCCAGGCCATGGAGCGGCTCGAGCTGGTCCGGCTGGCCGAGGTGGACGACAGCGACGTCGAGGAGATCGACAACGCCGTGGCGGCGGAGACCGAGTCCGAGTCCGAGGAGAAGCCGACCCCGCTCGCCGTGCAGCGGCGGGAGGCGATCCTCGCCGCGCTCCGCGCCTGTGGCGCCGCCCGGGTGCTCGACCTCGGCTGCGGCCAGGGCCAGCTCGTACAGGCACTGCTCAAGGACCCGTCCTTCACCGAGATCGTCGGCGTCGACGTGTCGATGCGGGCGCTCACCATCGCCTCCCGGCGGCTCAAGCTGGACCGCATGGGGGAGCGGCAGGCGGCGCGCGTACAGCTCTTCCAGGGCTCGCTCGCGTACACCGACAAGCGGCTCAAGGGGTACGACGCCGCCGTGCTCAGCGAGGTGATCGAGCACCTCGACCTGCCCCGGCTGCCCGCCCTGGAGTACGCGGTGTTCGGCGCGGCCCGCCCCCGCACGGTCCTCGTGACCACCCCCAACGTCGAGTACAACGTGCGCTGGGAGACCCTCCCGGCCGGGCACGTCCGGCACGGCGACCACCGCTTCGAGTGGACCCGCGAGGAGTTCCGCGCCTGGGCGGCCGAAGTGGCCGAACGGCACGGATACACCGTGGAGTTCGTGCCCGTCGGGCCGGACGACCCCGAGGTCGGACCGCCCACCCAGATGGCCGTGTTCACGGCCGGCACCGTGAAGGAGGAGAAGGCCGCATGACCGCCACCACCGGGACCCCGCAGCCGCGGGGCCGCACCCTGCCCGTCACCGACCTCTCCCTCGTGGTGCTCGTCGGCGCCTCCGGCTCGGGCAAGTCGACCTTCGCCCGCCGCCACTTCAAGCCGACCGAGGTCATCTCCTCCGACTTCTGCCGCGGTCTGGTCGCCGACGACGAGAACGACCAGAGCGCGAGTCGGGACGCCTTCGACGTGCTGCACTACATCGCCGGCAAGCGGCTGGCCGCGGGCCGCCGCACCGTCGTCGACGCGACCAACGTGCAGCAGGACGCCCGGCGGCAGCTGGTCGAGCTGGCCAGGAAGTACGACGTCCTGCCGATCGCCGTCGTGCTCGACGTCCCCGAGAACGTCTGCGCCGAGCGCAACGCCACCCGCACCGACCGCGCCGACATGCCCCGCCGGGTCATCCAGCGCCACACCCGCGAACTGCGCCGCTCCCTGCGTCACCTGGAGCGCGAGGGCTTCCGCAAGGTGCACGTGCTGCGCGGTGCGGAGGAGGTCGAGCACGCCACCGTCGTCACCGAGAAGCGGTTCAACGACCTCACCCACCTCACCGGCCCCTTCGACATCATCGGTGACATCCACGGCTGCGCGGCCGAACTGGAGGCACTGCTCGGCAAGCTGGGGTACGTCGACGGCGTGCACCCCGAGGGCCGTACCGCCGTCTTCGTCGGCGACCTCGTCGACCGCGGCCCGGACAGCCCCGGCGTGCTGCGCCGCGTGATGGCCATGGTGAAGGCGGGCGACGCGCTGTGCGTGCCCGGCAACCACGAGAACAAGTTCGGCCGCTACCTCAAGGGCCGCAAGGTCCAGCACACCCACGGACTCGCCGAGACCATCGAGCAGATGGACGAGCAGAGCGAGGAGTTCCGCGCCGAGGTGCGGGAGTTCATCGACGGACTGGTCAGCCACTACGTCCTCGACGGCGGCCGGCTGGTGGTCTGCCACGCCGGTCTGCCGGAGAAGTACCACGGCCGCACCTCCGGCCGGGTCCGCAGCCACGCCCTCTACGGCGACACCACCGGCGAGACCGACGAGTTCGGCCTGCCCGTGCGCTACCCGTGGGCGGAGGACTACCGCGGCCGGGCCGCCGTCGTCTACGGCCACACCCCCGTCCCGGAGGCGACCTGGCTCAACAACACCATCTGCCTGGACACCGGCGCCGTCTTCGGCGGCAAGCTCACCGCGCTGCGCTGGCCGGAGCGGGAACTGGTCGACGTACCGGCCGAGCGGGTCTGGTACGAGCCGACCCGCCCGCTGCGCACCGAGGCCCCCGGCGGCCACGACGGCCGCCCGCTGGACCTGGCGGACGTGTACGGCCGCCGCTTCGTCGAGACCCGGCACCACGGCCGGATATCGGTCCGCGAGGAGAACGCCGCCGCGGCCCTGGAGGTGATGAGCCGCTTCGCGGTCGACCCGCGCCTGCTGCCGTACCTCCCGCCGACCATGGCACCCACCGCCACCTCGCACCTCGACGGCTACCTGGAGCACCCGGTCGAGGCGTTCGCCCAGTACGAGCGGGACGGCGTCGCCCGGGTCGTGTGCGAGGAGAAGCACATGGGCTCCCGCGCGGTCGCCCTGGTCTGCCGCGACGCCGGCGTGGCCGCCGCGCGCTTCGGCGTCGGGGGAGGAACGACCGGCTCGCTCTACACCCGCACCGGCCGTCCCTTCTTCGACGACCGGGCCGTCACGGAGGAGATCCTCGGCCGGCTGCGCACGGCGGTCACCGAGGCCGGCCTCTGGGACGAACTCGACACGGACTGGCTGCTGCTGGACGCCGAACTGATGCCGTGGTCGCTGAAGGCGTCCGGGCTGCTGCGCTCCCAGTACGCGGCGGTCGGCGCCGCCTCCGGCGCGGTCTTCCCGGGCGCACTGGCCGCCCTGGAGAGCGCCGCGGCCCGCGGTGTGGACGTCGAGGACCTGTTGAACCGTCAGCGCGAACGCGCCGGTTCCGCCGCGGCGTTCACCGACGCGTACCGCCGCTACTGCTGGACCACCGACGGCCTGGACGGCGTCCGTCTGGCCCCGTTCCAGATCCTCGCCGTCCAGGGCCGCAGCCTCGCCGCCCTGCCCCACGACGAGCAGCTCGCCCTCATCGACCGCCTGGTCGAGCACGACACCACCGGACTGCTGCAGACCACCCGCCGCCTCTACGTCGACACCGCCGACCCCGAGTCCGTGCGCGCCGGAGTCGACTGGTGGCTGGAGATGACCGGACGCGGCGGCGAGGGCATGGTCGTCAAGCCGGTCGGCGCCCTGGTGCACTGGGGGTCCCCCCGCTCGAGCGAAGCCGAGAGTGGGGGAGAGAAGGGCCGCCCGGTGCAGCCCGGCATCAAGTGCCGGGGCCGCGAGTACCTGCGGATCATCTACGGTCCCGAGTACACCCGCCCGGAGAACCTGGCCCGCCTGCGCAACCGCTTCCTCAACCACAAGCGCTCCCTCGCCCTGCGCGAGTACGCCCTCGGCCTGGAGGCCCTGGACCGCCTCGCCGGAGGCGAGCCGCTGTGGCGGGTCCACGAGCCGGTCTTCGCCGTCCTGGCCCTGGAGTCGGAGCCGGTGGACCCGAGGCTGTAGCGGGCGGACGCGCACCACGACCCGGTCCGGGCGAGGTCCTCCAGGGCCCTGTCCGGACCGGACCGGTGTGCGCGGCCCCGTGCGCCGCGGCTGACGGAAGCGGATTTCCGGAAGCCGGGAACCCGGGGACAGGGGTGAACCCGCGCCCGGACGGTCAGGATGAAAGGCATGACCTACCACGTCGACTCCGAGGCCGGCCGGCTCCGCCGCGTCATCCTGCACCGGCCCGATCTCGAGCTCAAAAGGCTCACCCCCAGCAACAAGGACGCCCTGCTCTTCGACGACGTGCTCTGGGTGCGCCGGGCGCGCGCCGAGCACGACGGGTTCGCCGACGTCCTGCGCGACCGCGGCGTCGTCGTCCACCTCTTCGGCGACCTGCTCGCCGAGACGCTGGACGTCCCGGCGGCCCGCGCGCTCGTCCTGGACCGCGTCTTCGACGAGAAGGAGTACGGCCCGCTGGCCACCGACCACCTCCGCGCCGCGTTCGAAACCCTCCCGGGGCCCGAGCTGGCCGAGGTGCTGATCGGCGGGATGACCAAGCGGGAGTTCCTGGACGCCCACCCCGAGCCGACCTCCGTGCGCTTCCACGCCATGGAGCTCGACGACTTCCTGCTCGGCCCGCTGCCCAACCACCTCTTCACCCGCGACACCTCCGCCTGGATCTACGACGGTGTCGCCATCAACGCGATGCGCTGGCCGGCCCGGCAGCGCGAGACCGTGCACTTCGAGGCGATCTACCGGCACCACCCGCTGTTCCGCGCGGAGCCCTTCCACGTCTGGTCCCAGGGGCAGGCCGACTACCCGTCCACCATCGAGGGCGGGGACGTGCTGGTCATCGGCAACGGCGCGGTGCTGATCGGGATGAGCGAGCGGACCACCCCGCAGGCGGTGGAGATGCTCGCGCACAAGCTGTTCGCGGTCGGCTCCGCCGAGACCATCGTCGCGCTCGACATGCCGAAGCGGCGTGCCTTCATGCACCTCGACACCGTGATGACCATGGTCGACGGCGACACCTTCACCCAGTACGCGGGGCTCGGCATGCTCCGCTCGTACACCATCGAGCCGGGCGCGGGGGACAAGGAGCTGAAGGTCACCGACCATCCGCCGGAGCACATGCACCGCGCGATCGCCGCCGCGCTGGGGCTCAGCGAGATCCGGGTGCTGACCGCCACCCAGGACGTGCACGCGGCCGAGCGCGAGCAGTGGGACGACGGCTGCAACGTCATGGCCGTCGAGCCGGGCGTCGTCGTCGCCTACGAGCGGAACGTCACCACCAACACGCACCTGCGCAAGCAGGGCATCGAGGTGATAGAGATCCCCGGCAGCGAGCTGGGCCGGGGCAGGGGCGGGCCGCGCTGCATGAGCTGCCCCGTCCAGCGGGACGCGGTGTAGAGCGCCGTACGGAAACGTCCCGCACGGAAACGTCCCGCAGGAAAACGTTCCGTATAGAAATACAAAAGTTCGTATACACTTCCAAGTGTTCGTGTCCCCCATCCCTGGAGCACCCCATGGCGACTGTCCCGACCGCCCTCGCCGGCCGCCACTTCCTCAAGGAGCTGGACTTCACCGCGCAGGAGTTCCTCGGCCTGCTGGAGCTGGCCGCCGAACTGAAGGCCGCCAAGCGGGCCGGGACCGAGCATCGCCACCTGCGGGGCAGGAACATCGCGCTGATCTTCGAGAAGACCTCGACGCGCACGCGCTGCGCGTTCGAGGTCGCGGCCGCCGACCAGGGCGCCTCCACGACGTACCTCGACCCGTCCGGCTCGCAGATCGGCCACAAGGAGTCCGTGAAGGACACCGCGCGGGTGCTGGGCCGGATGTACGACGGGATCGAGTACCGGGGGGACAGCCAGGCCAAGGTGGAGGAGCTCGCGGCGTACGCGGGGGTGCCCGTCTACAACGGTCTCACCGACGACTGGCACCCCACCCAGATGCTCGCCGACGTGCTCACCATGACCGAGCACAGCCCCAAGCCGCTCACGGACATCGCCTTCGCCTACCTCGGCGACGCCCGCTTCAACATGGGCAACTCCTACCTCGTCACCGCGGCCCTGCTGGGCATGGACGTCAGGATCGTCGCCCCGAAGGACTACTGGCCCGCCGGGGAGGTCGTCGACCGGGCGCGGGAACTGGCCGCGTCGAGCGGGGCGCGCGTCACGCTCACCGAGGACGTCGCCGAGGGCGTCGCGGGCGCGGACTTCGTCGGCACGGACGTCTGGGTCTCCATGGGGGAGCCCAAGGAGGTCTGGGACGAGCGGATCAAGGCCCTCGCCCCGTACGCGGTGACCATGGACGTCCTGCGCGCCACCGGCAACCCGGACGTGCGGTTCCTGCACTGCCTGCCCGCCTTCCACGACCTCGGCACCAAGGTCGGCCGGGAGATCTTCGAGACCCACGGCCTCACCTCCCTGGAGGTGACCGACGAGGTCTTCGAGTCGGCGCACTCGGTCGTCTTCGACGAGGCGGAGAACCGGATGCACACGATCAAGGCCGTCCTGGTCGCGACCCTCGCCTGAGCCCCCGCGTCCCGCTCAGACCGGGCGCCGCTGGCCCGGCAGCCGGAACCACACCGCCTTGCCGGACTCGGTGGGGCGGTGGCCGCAGGACGAGCTCAGGGTGCGGATCAGCAGCAGCCCGCGCCCGTGCTCCTGCCAGGGGTCGGGCACGCCGCGGGCCGGACGGGTGAGGTCGCCGGGCGGCTCCGGGTCGGCGTCGTGCACCTCGACCTGGCAGCCGGCCGGCAGCAGCCGCACCACCAGCTCTATCGGGGCGCTCCCGGAGGTGTGCTCCACGGCGTTGGCCACCAGCTCCGCCGTCAGCAGCTCCGCCGTGTCGCAGTCGGCGGCGTGCTCCCGTTCGGCCAGCGCCGTACGGACCAGCGCACGCGCCACCGGCACCGCCGCGGTGGTGTGCGGCAGTGCGACGCGCCAGGAGGTGGAGGCGGCGGGAGGTTCGTGCACGGCGAGTCCGTTCGTGGAGCGGGTGCTCCTGTTTTCAGCCGCCCATGGTACGGCGCACCCGGTGCGGCCCTGCGAGGGGGCGGGCCCCGCCGCGCGCGACGGCGCCCGAACAGCGTATCGCGCGGCCATGACGACGGTCACCGATCGGTGATAACTTCATGGGGCAGAGCTCACTGAGCAGCGCAGTGCCCGTCCTAGGAGGCCGCCCTCATGAGTCCCTTCACCGGCTCCGCCGCCCGCACCGACCGCTGGGAGCATCTGCGCGTCGAGCTCGCCGACGGCGTCGCCACCGTCACCCTCGCCCGCCCCGACAAGCTCAACGCGCTCACCTTCGGCGCCTACGCCGACCTGCGCGACCTGCTCGCCGAGCTGTCCCGGGAGCGGGCCGTACGGGCCCTGGTGCTGGCCGGCGAGGGGCGCGGCTTCTGCTCCGGCGGCGACGTCGACGAGATCATCGGCGCGACCCTCGCCATGGACACCGCGCAGCTCCTCGACTTCAACCGGATGACCGGCCAGGTGGTGCGGGCGGTACGGGAGTGCCCGTTCCCGGTGATCGCCGCGGTGCACGGAGTGGCGGCGGGCGCCGGCGCGGTCCTCGCCCTGGCCGCCGACTTCCGGGTCGCCGATCCCAGCGCCCGCTTCGCCTTCCTCTTCACCCGGGTCGGCCTGTCGGGCGGCGACATGGGCGCGGCGTACCTGCTGCCGAGGGTCGTCGGCCTGGGCCACGCCACCCGGCTGCTGATGCTGGGCGACACGGTGCGCGCGCCGGAGGCCGAACGCATCGGCCTGATCAGCGCACTGGCCGACGAGGGCGGCGCGGACGAGGCCGCCCGGAACCTGGCCCGCCGCCTCGCCGACGGCCCGGCACTCGCGTACGCCCGGACCAAGGCCCTCCTCACGGCGGAGCTGGACATGCCCCTGTCGGCGGCGGTCGAACTGGACGCCTCGACCCAGGCCCTGCTGATGAACGGCGAGGACTACGCCGAGTTCCATGCGGCCTTCACCGAGAAGCGCCCGCCGAAATGGCGGGGGAGGTAGCGGGATGCGCTCGACCGACGGCACGCCCCACAAGAAGAACCACCCCCTTCGGGTGGCGATCGTCGGCGGAGGCCCCGGCGGCCTCTGCACCGCCGCGCTGCTCAAACGCCTGGCCCCCGACCGTCAGGTCACCGTGTGGGAACGCAACGCCCCCGAAGACACCTTCGGCTTCGGCGTCGTCCTCTCCGACGAGACCCTGGGAGGGATCGAGCACGCCGACCCGGAGGTCTACGGAGCCCTCCGACGCTCCTTCGTCCACTGGGACGACATCGACATCGTCCACCGGAACATCCGCCACACCTCCGGAGGGCACCGCTTCGCCGCCCTCGGCAGGCACCGCCTGCTGGAGATCCTGCACGAGCGCTGCCGCTCCCTCGGAGTCGACCTGCGCTTCCGCACCGAGGCACCCGACCCGGCCCGGCTGGCGGAGACGTACGACCTGGTGGTGGCCGCCGACGGGGTGCACAGCGGCACGCGCGAGGCCTTCGCCCACGTGTTCCGGCCCCGGATCACCGCGCACCGCTGCCGCTACATCTGGCTGGCCGCCGACTTCGCCTTCGACGCCTTCCGCTTCGAGATCGCCGAGACCGAGCACGGCGTGATGCAGCTGCACGGCTACCCGTACTCCCGCCCGTCGCCCGGCCACCGCCCCTCGACGAGGCCCTCCGGGCCGCAGGACCACGGCGCCTCCACCGTGATCGTCGAGATGCGCGAGGAGGTGTGGCGCGCCGCGGGATTCGACGAGACGGACGAGAGCGAATCGGCCGAGCGCTGCGCCAAAATCTTCTCCGACGCGCTCGGCGGACGCCCGCTGAAGTCCAACGACTCGGCGTGGACCACCTTCCGCACGGTCGTCAACGAGCGCTGGTCGCACGGCAACGTCGTGCTCCTCGGCGACGCCGCCCACACCGCGCACTTCTCCATCGGCTCCGGCACCAAGCTCGCCGTCGAGGACGCGCTGGCGCTCGCCGCGTGCCTGGACGAACACTCGTCACCGGCCGACGCGCTGGCCGCCTACGAGGCGGAGCGCCGGCCCGTCGTCGCCTCCACCCAGCGCGCCGCCCGGGCCAGCCTGGAGTGGTTCGAGAACCTGTCCCTCTACGTGGACCAGCCGTCCCGCCGGTTCGCCTTCAACCTGCTCACCCGCAGCCGCCGCGTCACCCACGACAACCTGCGGCTGCGCGACGCCCGCTTCACCGGGTCGGTGGAGCGCGAGTTCGGCTGCCCGCCCGGCACGCCGCCGATGTTCACCCCGTTCCGGATGCGCGGACTGACCCTGCGCAACCGGGTCGTCGTCTCGCCCATGGACATGTACTCGGCGGTCGACGGCGTCCCCGGCGACTTCCACCTCGTGCACCTCGGCGCCCGCGCGCTGGGCGGGGCCGGACTGGTGATGACCGAGATGGTGTGCGTCAGCCCCGAGGGGCGCATCACGCCCGGCTGCGCGGGCCTCTACACCGGTCGGCAGACCGAGGCGTGGCGGCGGATCACCGACTTCGTGCACGATCGGGCGCCCGGCACCGCGATCGGCGTGCAGCTCGGCCACAGCGGCCGCAAGGGCTCGACCAAGCCGATGTGGGAGGGCATGGACGAGCCGCTCGACGACGGCAACTGGCCCCTCGTCGCCGCCTCGCCCCTGCCGTACCGGCCGGGCAGCCAGATCCCCCGCGAACTGTCCCGGGCCCAGCTCACCGACCTGAGGGAACAGTTCACGGCCGCCGCCGTGCGGGCCGCGCGGGCCGGTTTCGACCTGCTGGAACTGCACTGCGCCCACGGCTACCTGCTCTCCGGCTTCCTCTCCCCGCTCACCAACCACCGCACCGACGCCTACGGCGGCTCACCGGAGAAACGGCTCCGCTTCCCGCTGGAGGTGTTCGACGCGGTGCGCGCGGCGTGGCCGGGGGACCGGCCGATGACCGTCCGGATCTCCGCCACCGACTGGGCGGAGGGCGGCACCACGGCCGACGACGCGGTCGCGATCGCCCGCGCCTTCGCCGCGCACGGCGCCGATGTGATCGACGTGTCGACCGGGCAGGTCGTGGCCGACGAGACACCGGAGTTCGGGCGCTCGTACCAGACCCCGTTCGCCGACCGGATCCGGCACGAGGCGGGCGTCCCGGTGATCGCGGTCGGCGCGATCTCCTCCTGGGACGACGTCAACTCCCTGATCCTGGCCGGGCGTACGGACCTGTGCGCCCTGGCCCGCCCCCACCTCTACGACCCCCACTGGACGCTCCACGCGGCGGCCGAGCAGGGCTACGAGGGCCCGGGCGCGGTCTGGCCGGCACCGTACCGTGCGGGCAGCAGGCGGCCCCGGACCGGCCGCACGGACGCGCCCAGACCCCGTCTCGGCCTCGGGAGCTGACCCCGGACGTCACGAGCCCCGCCCGCCGGGCCGGCCCGTGCCCCGCCGGCGTCGCGTGGACCGCGTCGGCCGGCTCCCACGGGGCCGGCGACCGGGTGCGCGGGACCGGCGCCGGGCCGGTGGGCGGCTCACACGTCCACGAACACCGCCCCCGCGTCCCGCAACCGCTCGTGCAGGGAGCGGAAGACGGCCGCCGAGCGGGTGCCCGGCCAGTCGGCGGGGAGCAGGGCGGCGGGCAGGCCCGGGTCGGCGTAGGGGAGGTGGCGCCAGGAGTCCAGGGCGAGGAGGTAGTCGCGGTAGGCGTCCTCGGGCGGGGTGTCCGCGCGCCGCTCCCAGGCGCGCAGCACCCGCGCGTGCCGGTCCAGGAACGCCTCGTGCTGCTCGGCGATCCGGGCCAGGTCCCACCAGCGGGCGACCGCCTCCGCGGTGGGCGCGAAGCCCAGGTGCTCGCCGCGGAAGAAGTCGACGTAGGCGTCCAGGCGCAGGCGCTCCAGGCTGTGCCTGGCCTCCTCGTACAGCCGCGCGGGGGCGATCCACACGCCGGGGGCCGCCGTGCCGAAGCCGAGGCCGGACAGCCGGGAGCGCAGCACGTGCCGCTTCTGCCGTTCGGACTCCGGGACGGAGAACACGGCGAGCACCCAGCCCTCGTCCTCGGGCGGATCGGTGGCGTACACGCGCCGGTCGCCGTCGTCGAGCACCTGGCGTGCGTCGGGCGACAGTTCGTAGCCGGCCGCGCCCTGTGCGGTACGCGCGGGGACGAGCAGGCCGCGCCGTTTGAGCCGGGACACCGAGGAGCGGACGGACGGGGCGTCCACGCCGACCGCGGCCAGCAGCCGGATCAGCTCGGCGACGGGCACCGGGCCCGGCACGAAGCGGCCGTACGCGCCGTAGAGCGTGACGATGAGGGATCTCGGAGCGTGGAGGACTTGCTGGTCGGACACGTTGATCATCTTAGGTCGTATGCGGACGGCGAGGTTCCCCGACGTCACGCACGGTCGTCCCCGCTCCCGGTGGGAGCGCGCAGCCGGAACCGCTGGAGCTTGCCGGTGGCCGTGCGGGGCAGGGCGTCCAGGAAGACGATCTCCCGCGGGCACTTGTACGGCGCGAGCTCGGACTTCACGAAGGCGCGCAGCGCCTCGGCGTCGCGTTCCGCGCCCTCCCTCAGGACCGCGTACGCCACCACGACCTGGCCGCGCGCCTCGTCCGGCCGTCCGACCACCGCCGCCTCGACCACGTCCGGGTGGCGCAGCAGGGCGTCCTCGACCTCGGGGCCGGCGATGTTGTACCCGGCCGAGATGATCATGTCGTCGGCGCGGGCGACGTACCGGAAGTAGCCGTCGGGGTCACGGACATAGGTGTCGCCGGTGATGTTCCAGCCGCCGCGCACGTACTCCCGCTGGCGCGGGTCGGCGAGGTAGCGGCAGCCGACGGGGCCGCGCACCGCGAGCAGTCCCGGCTCCCCGTCGGGCACGGGCGTGCCGTCGGCGTCCTGCACGCGCGCCTGCCAGCCGGGGACCGGAACTCCCGTCGTGCCGGGGCGGATCGCCTCGTCGGCGGCGGAGACGAAGATGTGCAGCAGTTCGGTGGCGCCGATGCCGTTGATGATCCGCAACCCGGTGCGCTCGTGCCAGGCCCGCCAGGTGGCGGCCGGCAGGTTCTCGCCCGCCGAGACGCAGCGGCGCAGCGACGTGACGTCGTGGCCGTCGAGTCCGGCGAGCATCGCGCGGTAGGCGGTGGGCGCGGTGAACAGCACCGAGACCCTGTGCTCGGCGATCGCGGCCAACAGCTGGGTGGGGTGCGCCTGTTCGAGGAGCAGCGCGCTCGCCCCGGCCCGCAGCGGGAACACCACCAGGCCGCCGAGCCCGAAGGTGAAGCCCAGCGGGGGACTGCCGGCGAACACGTCGTCCGCGACCGGCTTCAGCACGTGCCGGGAGAAGGTGTCCGCGATCGCCAGCACGTCCCGGTGGACGTGCATGCAGCCCTTGGGGCGTCCGGTGGTGCCGGAGGTGAAGGCGATCAGCGCCACGTCGTCGGCCGCGGTCGGCACGGCCTCGTACGGCGTCGCGGGCGCCGGGCGGTGCAGCAGGTCGCCGGGGGAGTCGCCGCCGTAGGTGGTGAGGGAGAGGTCCGGGACACCGGCCTTGGCGAGGTCGTCGACGGCCCTGACGTCGCACAGGGCGTGGTGGACCTCGGCGATCTCGCAGACGGTGCTCAGCTCGTGCGGGCGCTGCTGGGCCAGCACAGTGACGGCGATCGCGCCCGCCTTCAGCACCGCCAGCCAGCAGGCGGCCAGCCACGGCGTGGTGGGGCCGCGCAGCAGCACCCGGTTGCCGGGGACGACCCCGAGGTCGCCGGTGAGGAGGTGCGCGAGCCGGTCCACGCGGGCGCGCAGCTCGCCGTACGTCCACCTCGTGCCGTCGGGGGTGCGGAACGCCGGGCGGTCGTCGGGCGGGCCGTGCAGCAGCTCCGCGGCGCAGTTCAGCCGGTCGGGGTAGCGCAGCTCCGGCAGGTCGAAGCGGAGTTCGGGCCACTGGCCGGGTGGCGGGAGGTGGTCGCGGGCGAAGGTGTCGACGTGCGCGGTGGCCCGTGGGTTCATGACGGTTCGCCCCCTTGGCGTGGTGGGCTCGCATCAGGAGCGTATCGTGTTGGTGACGGCAGTCAACGGTTCGCGATAACCTCGGGAGTGGCCCGGAGGCGAGGGAAGGGACCGGCGATGACCGCATTCTCGCTCGAACCGGCACGACTCGCCTGGTGCGCCGAGCTGCGCGCACTGGCCGCGGAACGCCTGCGGCCACTCGCCGGGAAGGGTGAACCCGGCCGGGTCGACCGCGCCCTGGTCGCCGAACTGGGCACCCTCGGCCTGCTCCCCCGCCTGTTCACCTCGGGCGCCCTCGACCTGTGCCTGATGCGGGAGTCCCTGGCCCACGCCTGCACCGAGGCGGAGACCGCCCTGGCCCTCCAGGGCCTCGGCGCCCACCCGGTGCACGCCCACGGCACCCCCGCCCAGCGCGCCCGCTGGCTCCCGGGGGTGAGCGACGGCAGCGTCGTCGCGGCGTTCGCGCTCAGCGAGCCGGACGCCGGCTCGGACGCGGCGGCGCTGTCGCTCACGGCGGAGCTGGCCGAGCGGGACGCGGCGGCGTCGGGTGCCGCCCCGGCCCCGGCGCCCCCGGATGCCGCCCCGGCCCCGGCGTCCCTGGCCGCGCACCCCGAGGGCCGCTCCGGATGGCGGCTCACCGGGGAGAAGTGCTGGATCTCCAACGCCCCCGACGCCGACTTCTACACCGTCTTCGCCCGCACCACCCCCGGCGCCGGCGCGCGGGGCGTGACCGCCTTCCTGGTTCCCGCCGACCGCCCCGGCCTCACCGGCAGCCGCCTCGACATGCTCTCCCCGCACCCCGTCGGCACCCTCCGCTTCGACGCCGTACCGGTGACCGCCGACGACGTGCTCGGTGAGGCCGACCGGGGGTTCCGGGTCGCCATGGACACCCTCAACCTGTTCCGCCCCAGCGTCGGCGCCTTCGCGGTCGGCATGGCGCAGGCCGCCCTGGACGCGACCCTCGCCCACACCGCCCGGCGGGACGCGTTCGGCGGCAAGCTGAAGGACCTCCAGACCGTCGCCCACCAGGTCGCCGAGATGGCGCTGCGCACGGAGTCGGCCCGGCTCATGGTGTACGCGGCGGCGACGGCGTACGACGAGGGCGCCGCCGACGTGCCCCGGCGCTCCGCGATGGCGAAGCTGCTGGCCACCGAGACCGCGCAGTACGTCGTCGACCGGGCCGTCCAGCTGCACGGTGCCCGCGCCCTGCAGCGCGGGCACCTGCTCGAACACCTCTACCGCGAGGTCCGCGCACCCCGCGTCTACGAAGGGGCGAGCGAAGTGCAACGGGGCGTCATCGCCAAGGAGCTGTACCGGAACGTGGAGGACCGGTGAGCGCCGAGCGCGTCAACCCGCCCGGACTCTCCCCGCCGGCCGGCTTCTCCCACGCCGTCGTCGCCACCGGCTCCCGGCTGGTGTTCCTGGCCGGCCAGACCGCCCTCGACGCCGACGGCGAGGTGGTCGGGGACACCCTGCCCGAACAGTTCGCGCGGGCCCTCACCAATCTCCTCACCGCCCTGCGCGCGGCCGGCGGCACCCCCGCCGACCTGGCCCGCGTCACCGTCTACGCCACCGACGTGGCCGCGTACCGCACCCACGCCCGCGCACTCGGCCGCATCTGGCGGGAGCTGGCCGGCCGCGACTACCCGGCGATGGCGGTCGTCGGGGTGGTCCGCCTCTGGGACGAACAGGCCCTGGTCGAACTCGACGGCTTCGCCCTGCTGCCCTGAGCGGGGCGGACCGGCTCAGGCGGCGACCGGCTCAGGCGGCAATCGGCTCAGGCGGCGACGGCGAGCCGGTCGGCGGGGACGCGGTGCGGGGCGATCACCCGGCCGTCGGGGAGCAGCTCGCCGGTGTCGTCGAAGACGATCGCACCGTCGCACAGCAGGCTCCAGCCCTGCTCGGGGTGGGCGGCCACCACATGTGCGGCGGAGTCATGGGGCCGGGGGCAGGAAGACCGGTGGGCACACATGGCGCACCTCCACATAGGTGGAACGATCCGAATGGGTCGTATGCACAGACCATGCCCGGGACGCGCACGCGTCGGAACCGCCGGCCGGGAAACGTGACAGCCCCAGGACATTCCCGGGACGGTTCCCCGACGGCCGCGGCCGACTCGCCACCGAAGGGGTGACGACGACCGGCCCGGGCCCCACGCCGGGTACTGGTGGAGCTCCTTGTTCCGCTCATTTCGGGAGGTTCCCCATGTCCGTACGTCCCGTCCTCGGTGCCGCGGCCGGTTCCGCGTTGCTGCTGCTCGGTTTCGCCGCGGCGGCCCCCTCGCCGGCGTCGGCCGCCCCCTCCACCACCTCGGAGTCCGTGACGGTGGACGCGGAGGGCCGGATGGCCGACGGCGCCGTCACCCTCTCCGGTACCTACCGCTGCCTCGGCGGTGACGGGCCGGTCTTCGTCAGCTCCTCGGTCGGCCGGTCCTCGTCCGACACCCACTACTCCGGCGGCGGCACCCGCGCGGTGTGCGACGGCGAGGAGCACCGCTGGGAGGACACCGCCACCGTGCCCGACAACGCCCTCGAGGAGGGCCGGGCCCACGTCGAGGCCACCCTCGTGGAGCTGCGCCCCGGCGGCGTCCTCCTGCTGCCCGCCTTCCACGCGGCCGAGCACCGGGACATCACCCTGGTCGAGGACTGACATCCATAGGAGCATCCCGGGCGTCCCCCCTCACGACTCGCCGGCGGGCCAGTCCAGCAGGCGTGCGCCGATCACCGCCGTCTGGAGCATGTAGCGGTGGGACGGGTCCGACGGGTTGGCGCCGGTGAGCTTGTGGATGCGCTCCAGACGGTAGGTCAGCGCGCGCACGCTCAGCGAGAGCCGCCGGGCCGCCTCCGCGGCGACACAGCCGGAGTCGAAGTACGCGGTGAGCGTGTCCAGGAGGGGCGCGGCGCCGCCGCGGGCCGTGGCCAGCGGCCCCAGGGTGTTGTGCACCAGGTCGGCCATCGCCTGGCGGTCACGGGCCAGTACGGGATAGACGAGCAGGTCGGCGGCGCGCAGCACCGGATCGTCGAGCCCCAGCCGCTCGGCTATCTCCAGTGAGCCGAGGGCCTCCTCGTAGGACTGGACGACACCGCCCGGACCCGGCTGCGGGCGGCCGATGGCGACCTGGCCGCCGTCGGTGGCGGCGTGCGCCTGCTTCGCGAAGTACGTGAGCACCTCCCGCTGGTGCCCGGGGGCGATGCACAGCAGCCGTCCGTCCTTGGTGGTGAGCAGGATGCTGCGGTCACCGAACCGGGAGAGCAGGGCGCGCTCCACCTGCCGCGGTACGGGGTCGCCCTCGTCGTAGGCGACCGCGCCCCGGGCGACGGCGACCGCGTGCTCGTGGGACAGCCGCAGCCCGAAGCGCCCGGCGCGTTCCGCCAGCCGTCCCAGATCGCTGCGGCCGTAGAGCAGGTCGTCGATGAACTCACGCCGCGCCGCCTCCTCCTGACGCACCGCCATCCGCTGGGCCCGCTCGTACCCCTCGGCGAACGCGTCCACGACCTGCTGCACGGCCACGAGCGCGCTGTCGGCCGAGTCCGCCCCGCGCGGCCACGCCCCGCGGGCGCCGGACAGATGCGCGTTGACGAGGGACCGCAGACCGAAGCCCGCCTCCGCGGCCCGTTCCCCCAGGGCCCGCCGGGAGGCGATCTCGTCCCGGGTGAGGCGTCTGCCCGTGGCCGCGACCTCGGTCAGGATGTGGGCATAGCCCTCGAGATACTCCTCCGGGACCTGCCGTTCCGTCACGCCTTCCCCCCGATTCTTGACGCTTCCCTGACGCGCCGGTTGTGTCACACCGGCATCAAGACACTAATGAACATTGCCGGGTTCCGGCAATGCGCGAGTCCGTCCCGAGCGGGCAGCATGGTCCGCGGGGAGCACCGCGGATGGTTCCGGTGCCGGGCACCGGCAGGTGCCCGGGCCGGGACCCGGAGGGGAGCGGTGCTGCCACCCCGACGTGAGCGGTGAGCAGGGGGGGCGCGCCGGGTGCGGACGGCGTCCGTCCGCGCCCGGCGCAGAACCGCGGCGGCCGCTGCGCCGTCTCCTCCTCCACCGGACCTTCACCCGCCTCGTCAACGAGGCACCGCTCGACCTACTTTCCAGTCCAGGAGGACGTGTCCCATGGATGCCGCCACCGTGGGCATCGCCGTACTCGTCGGCGTCGCCCTGCTGCTCGTGCTCATCGGCCTGCTCGTCGTCTCCAAACTGTTCCGCAAGGTGGAGCAGGGCAAGGCGCTGATCGTCTCCAGGACCCGCAGGGTCGACGTGACCTTCACCGGGTCGGTCGTGCTGCCGGTGCTGCACAAGGCCGAGGTGATGGACATCTCGGTGAAGACCATCGAGATCACCCGGGCCGGCAAGGAAGGCCTGATCTGCCGGGACAACATCCGCGCGGACATCCGCATCACGTTCTTCGTCAAGGTCAACAAGACCGTCGACGACGTCATCAAGGTCGCCCAGGCCGTCGGCACCGCGCGGGCCAGCGACCGCAACACGCTCCAGGAGCTGTTCCACGCCAAGTTCTCCGAGGCGCTGAAGACCGTCGGCAAGCAGCTGGACTTCACCGACCTCTACACCAAGCGCGAGGAACTGCGGTACCGGATCATCGAGGTCATCGGCGTCGACCTGAACGGCTACCACCTCGAGGACGCGGCGATCGACTACCTGGAGCAGACGCCGCTGACCCAGCTCGACCCGGGCAACGTCCTCGACGCGCAGGGCATCCGCAAGATCACCGAGCTGACGGCCGTGGAGCACGTCCGCACCAACGAGGCCCAGCGCAACGAGCAGAAGGAGATCACCCGGCAGGACGTCGACGCGCGCGAGGCGATCCTGGAGCTGGAGCGCCGGCAGGCCGACGCCGAGATCAAGCAGAAGCGGGAGATCGAGACCGTACGGGCCCGCGAGGAGGCCGAGACTGCGCGGGTGGTGGAGGAGGAGCGGCTGCGGGCGCAGAGCGCCTTCCTGCGCACCGAGGAGCAGCTCGGCGTGCAGCGCGAGAACCAGGCCCGTGAGGTCGCCGTCGCCGCCAAGAACCGCGAGCGGGTCATCGCCGTGGAGAGCGAGCGCATCGAGAAGGACCGCCTCCTGGAGGTCATCGCCCGCGAGCGGGAGACCCAGCTGACCAGGATCGCCGCCGACAAGGAGGTCGAGGCGGAGAAGCGGGAGATCGCCGAGGTCGTCCGGGAGCGGGTCGCGGTGGACCGTACGGTCGCCGAGCAGGAGGAGTCGATCAAGAAGCTGCGGGCCGTGGAGGAGGCGGAGCGGCAGCGGCAGGCCGTGATCATCGCAGCGGAGGCCGAGGCGCAGGAGAAGCTGGTCAAGGACATCAAGGCCGCCGAGGCCGCCGAGCAGGCCGCCACGCACCGCGCCGCCGAGGAACTCACCCTCGCCGAGGCCCGGTTGAAGACCGCCGACCTCGACGCACGGGCCAAGCTGCGGCTGGCCGAGGGCGTCCAGGCGGAGTCCGCGGCCGAGGGGCTGGCCGTCGTCCAGGTCCGTGACAAGGAGGCCGACGTCATCGAGAAGGCGGGCCGCGCGGAGGCCGAGGCCACCGGGGCCCGGCTGCGCGCCGAGGCCGAGGGGGCGCGGGCCAAGGCCCTCGCCGACGCGGAGGCCATCGGCAGCAGGCTGCGGGCGGAGGCGGCCGGCCTCACCGAGAAGGCGGCGGCGATGGCCGCCCTCGACGAGGCGTCCCGCGGCCACGAGGAGTACCGGCTGCGGCTGGAGGCCGAGAAGGACGTCCGGCTCGCCGGACTGGACGCGCAGCGGCAGATCGCCGAGGCACAGGCCACCGTCCTCGCCGCCGGACTGGAGAACGCGGACATCAACATCGTCGGCGGGGAGTCGGTGTTCTTCGACCGCCTCGTCTCCTCGATCGCGCTCGGCAAGGGCGTGGACGGCTTCGTCAAGAACTCCGAGACCGCGCAGGCCCTCGCCGGACCCTGGTTGGACGGCTCGGCGAGCTTCACCGACGACCTGAGCCGGATCCTCGGCTCCGTCTCCACCGCCGACGTGCAGAACCTCACGGTGTCCGCGCTGCTGATGCGGCTGATGCAGCAGGGCGGTGAGAACACCGGACGGTTCAAGGAACTGATCGAGAAGGCCGGTGAGCTGGGCCTCTCGGACACACCGCTGGCCGTGCCGAACGGCCGCGCCGGGGCCTGACCACCCTCCGGCCGGGAGCCGCCGCGCAGGGGACGGCGGCTCCCGGCCGCACCTTCCGAGAGGCAGCCATGACCACCGGCACCCACGAGCCCACGAACACGGCCCCGCGCGAGACCCCCGACGCGGGTGACCACCGCACCGCGGCCCACCCGGCGGTCGACGGTGGCGCCTACCAGGTGCTGCGCGACCGCCTCGCCGACCGGGCCGCCGAACTAGCCCGCCGCGCGGAGGCGTTGAACCACCGCCGGACCGAGGAGTTCGGCGCCCCGGAACTGCGCCTCACCGGCACCGAGCGGCTGCGCACCGACCGCACCGCCGTACCCCGCGACATCGTCGCCGTCGGGAACGTCCTGCTCTTCGGCTACGACACCCGGCCCCGCCCGGAGGCCGACACCACGGTGGGCGACGTCCTCGCCCCGCACGACCGCGAGCTGAACCGGCTCCCCGACGACGCCGTGCCCGGGCTCCTCGACGACCCCGGCTTCGTCCGCGAGTTCGCCGCCCTGCACCGCTACTACCGCCAGGCGCGCCTGCTGCGGCTGCGCCGGGTCGACGGCAAGCTGCTCGCCGTCTTCCAGACCGGGGAGAAGGCCGGCGACATCCGCGTCCTGCGCTGGACGATCCCGGAGGACGGCCGCTCGGCGGTCTTCCTGGACGCGCGCGGCGACCGCGACCACGCCCGCACCCCGCCCGCCGGCGTCGACTGGACGCCCACCACCCGCGAGGACCACGTCCTCGGCCGCCACCCGCACGTCTCCGTCCGGGGCGAGGTCTTCGTCGACACCCTCGGCGGCACCCTCACCGTCAAGACCGACGACGACACCGACACCCCCGACGGCATCCACAGCGAACCGGTCGACGAGCCCCTGCAGTCCCTCGCCGACGCCGAGATCGCGCACGCCCGCGTCGGCCCCCTGATCCTGCTGCGGATCCTCCCCTACAAGGAGACCGCCCACCGCCACCTGGTCTTCAACACCCTCACCCGGTCCGTCGTCCGCCTCGACGGCATCGGACAGGGTTGCCGCCGGCTCCCCGACGACCAGGGCATCGTCTTCCCCGGCGGCTACTGCCTCGCCACCGGCCCGCACAAGACGTACGAACTCGACACGGACGGCATGGAGTTCGCCCACGAGGTGCGCTCGCCGCACGGCGAGGACGTGCTGTACGTCTTCCACGCGCCCGGACGCGGGCGCGCGCTGCTGCTGTCGTACAACCTCATCCGCGAGGCGGTCGCCACCCCGATGGCCTGCCACGGCTGGGCGCTGTTCGACGACGGACTCCTCGCCCTGCTGCGCCCCGACGGCGACGACCCCGCCCGCGTCCACCCCGTGCAGCTGTGGCACTCGCCCTACGTCTCCGACACCCACGCCGCCGCACAGCCCGTCGGCGAGGGCCCGCTGGCCCGGGTCGGCAACGCCGACCTCGTACGCGGCATCTCCGACTGCCTGTCCCTGGCCCGCTCCGTCACCGAGACCACCCCCACCACCGAGGTGTACACCGCCCTGGTGGCCGCCTGCGTCCGCGCACTGGACGCCCACCACTGGCTGGGCGACACCGGACTCGGCGATCTGCGCACGCCGTTGGAAGAGATGCGGGCCACCTCCGACCAGGTGCTGGCCGAGTTCGAGACCGTGCGCGACCTCACCGTCCGGGCCGCCGACGCGCTCGACGAGGCCGCGGACCGGATCGCCTCCGTGGTGCGCCGGCTGCGCGGCGAGCAGCCGCGCGAGGCCGCCGCCTGGGTCACCGGACTGACCGAACTCCGCCACGCCCAGGGCCATCTGCTGACCCTGAAGGAGATGCGGTACGCGGACCACGCCCGCATCGACGCACTGGCCGACGGGGCCGGGGCCGACCTCGCCTCCTTCGGGCAGCGCGCGATCGCCTTCCTGGCCCGCGAGGACGCCTTCGCCGCCCACCACGCGGACGTCGAGCGCCTGGTCGCCGACGCCGGGGCGATCACCACCGCCGCCGAAGCGGTCCCGGTCGCCACCCGTCTGGACGAGCTCGCCGACGGGCTGGGCACGGTGACCGAGGTGGTCGCCGGGCTCGACATCGCCGACACCACCGTCCGCACGGCCGTTTTGGAACGGGTCGCCGAGGCGATGGGCGGCGTCAACCGCGCCCGCGCCACCCTCGACGCCCGCCGCCGGGCGCTCCTCGACCGTGAGGCGCGTGCCGGTCTGGCCGCCGAACTCGCCCTGCTCGGCCAGACGGTCACCGGCGCCCTCGCGGCGGCCCGCACCCCGGAGGCCTGCGACGAACGACTGACGCCGGTACTGGCCCGGTTGGAGGCCCTGGAGTCCCGCTTCGCCGAGTTCGACGACGTCCTCGGCGAGCTCGCCGACCGGCGCACCGAGATCCACGAGGCGTTCTCCGCCCGCAAGCAGAGCCTGTCCGACGCCCGGGCCCGCCGCGCCGAGCAGCTCGCCTCCGCCGCCGTGCGCGTGCTGGAGACGGTCACGCGGCGTTCCGCCGCGCTCCCCGACGCCGACGCGGTGAGCACCTACTTCGCCTCCGACCCCCTGGTCGCCAAGGTCCGCCGCACCGCCGACGAACTGCGCGAACTCGGCGACCGCGGCCGGGCCGAGGAACTCGACGGCCGACTGCGCTCCGCCCACCAGGAGGCCGCCCGCGCCCTGCGCGACCGCACCGACCTCTACGCGGACGGCGGACGCGCCCTCCGCCTGGGCGGCCACCGGTTCGCCGTCTCCACCCAGCCCTTCGACCTGACCGTCGTCCCGCACGGCGACGGCCTCGCGCTCGCCCTCACCGGCACCGACTACCGCGCCCCCGTCACCGACCCGGCCCTCCTCGCCGACCGTCCGCTCCGGCACCGGCACCTGCCGTCCGAGTCGCCCGAGGTCTACCGCGCCGAGCACCTCGCCGCCCGTCTGCTGCACGAGCCCGGCCCCGACGCCCTGACCGGCACGGACGACCTCGCCGCCCTGGTCCGCCGGGCCGCCGAGGAGGCGTACGACGAGGGGTACGAGCGGGGCGTCCACGACCACGACGCCACCGCGATCCTCACCGCCGTCCTGCCCCTGTACGACGGCGCGGGCCCGCTGCGCCACGAGCCCGCCGCCCGCGCCCACGCCCTGCTGTACTGGGCGCACGGCACCACCGCCCAGGAACGCGCCGACCTCACCCGCCGCGCCCGCTCCCTGGCCCGCGTCCGCGACGCCTTCGGCCCCCCGCCCGCCCTGGACGCGCTGCGCACGGAACTCGCGGGGGCCGTACGCGCCTGGGACGAGGACGCCGCCGTCCGCCCGGAGGCCTGCGCCGCGTACCTCCTCGACGAACTGACCACCGGCCCCGAGGGCTTCGTCCTCAGCGCCCGTACCCGTACGCTCCTCGACACGTTCCGCCGCGAGGTCGCCACCGACGCCTACGACGACGACCTCCCGGCCCTCGCCGGCCTCACCGCCCGCCGCCAACTGGTCGAGGCCTGGCTGACCGCGTACGCCGCGACCACCGGAGAACGGATGACCGCCGGCGACCTCGCGGAGGCCGTGGCCGCCGAGCTCTGCCCGGACACGCCCCGCCACACCTCCGACGCGCCCCTGACCGTCACCGTGGACGGCCTGCTGGGCGCCCACCCCCGGATCACCGACCGCCGTCTCACCCTCCGCCTGGACGAGTTCCTCGCCCGCACCGAGGAGTTCAGGGAGCGTGACGCACCCGCCTTCCGCGCCTTCCAGCGCCGCCGCACCGCCCTGGTGACCGCCGAGCGCGCCCGGCTGCGCCTGGACGACCACCGGCCGCGCGTGATGTCGTCGTTCGTCCGCAACCGGCTGGTCGACGAGGTCTACCTCCCGCTGATCGGCGACAGCCTCGCCAAACAGCTCGGCACCACGGGCGAGTCGGGCCGCACCGGCACCGGCGGCCTGCTGCTGCTCGTCTCCCCGCCCGGCTACGGCAAGACGACCCTCATGGAGTACGTCGCCGACCGCCTCGGCCTGGTCCTGGTGAAGGTCAGCGGACCGGCCCTCGGCCACGCGGTCACCTCGCTCGACCCGGCCGAGGCACCGAACGCCACCGCCCGCCAGGAGATCGATAAGATCAACTTCGCGCTGGCCGCCGGCAGCAACACCCTCCTGTATCTCGACGACATCCAGCACACCTCGCCCGAACTGCTGCAGAAGTTCATCCCGTTGTGCGACGCCACGCGCCGGATGGAGGGCGTGTGGGAGGGCGAGCCGCGCACCTACGACCTGCGCGGGAAGCGGTTCGCCGTCTGCATGGCCGGCAACCCCTACACCGAGTCCGGCGACGCCTTCCGGGTCCCCGACATGCTGGCCAACCGCGCCGACGTGTGGAACCTCGGCGACGTCCTCACCGGCAAGGAGGACGTCTTCGCGCTCAGTTTCGTGGAGAACGCCCTCACCGCCAACCCGGTGCTCGCCCCGCTCGCCGGCCGCGACCGCGCCGACCTGGACCTGCTGATCCGCCTCGCCGGGAACGACCCCACGGCCCGCGCCGACCGCCTCACCCACCCCTACGCCCCCAGCGAACTGGAACGCGTCCTGGCGGTGTTGCGCCACCTGCTCACCGCCCGCCGCACGGTCCTCGCCGTCAACGCGGCGTACATCGCCTCCGCCGCCCGGTCCGACGACGCCCGCACCGAGCCGCCGTTCCGGCTCCAGGGCTCCTACCGCAACATGAACAAGATCGCCCAGCGCATCCAGCCCGTCATGAACGACACCGAGCTGGCCGCCGTCATCGACGACCACTACACGGCCGAGGCCCAGACCCTCACCACGGGTGCCGAGGCGAACCTCCTCAAACTCGCCGAACTGCGCGGCACGCTCACCGCCGAACAGGCGGCCCGCTGGACCGAGGTGAAGTCCGCCCACGTCCGCACCCTGACCCTGGGCGCCCCCGACGAGGACGCCCTGTCCCGGGCGGTCGCGGCGCTCGCCCTCCTCGCCGACCGCATCGCCGCGGTCGAGTCGGCCATCAAGGGGGTGTGGCCGGGACACGCGCCGAAGGGGCCGGAGGAACCCGGAGACGCCGTGCCCCCGGAGATCACGCACGGCGGCCCGCGCTCAGCGACGGACGCGGGAAGCCGGTCACCCGCGGCCTTCGTCGCCCCGTAGGTACGCTCCCGCACGCGCCGCGGCCGCCGCGGCCTCGGCGGCCCGGTCCGCGGCGGCTTCGTCGAGGGGGGCGCCGGTGGTCAGCAGGCGGTAGTAGAGGGGGGCGGAGACGGCGCGGATCACCTCGTGGGCGTCGGTGCCCTCGGGCACCTCGCCACGGTCGACGGCCTGTCGGACGCAGGGTGCCCACTCCTCGACGCGGATGTCGTAGAAGCGGTGCAGGGCCTCGGCCGTCTTCGCCTCGCAGGTGGCGGCGGCGATCACCGCCTTGAACAGCGCTCCTTGCCGCGGATCGGCCAAGGTGCGCTGCACGAGCCGGGCGTTGGCCTTGAGATCACCGAGCAGCGAACCGGTCTCGGTGCGCGGCAGCGACTGCTCGGCCATGTCCAGCAGCAGATCGGCCACCAGACCGGTCACCGTTCCCCAGCGGCGGTACACGGTGGTCTTGCCCACCCCGGCACGGCGCGCGACGTCGGCGAGGTCCAGGCGGGCGAAGCCGTGCTCCGCCAGGGCGTCCCCGGCCGCCCGCAGCACCGACGCCCGCACCCGCGCCGTGCGCCCACCAGGACGGACGGTCCCCGGATCAGCATCCTCAAACCCCATAACGGGACTCCAGTTTCGTTAATCACTCACATCTGCTACGTTGAGAGCCATATTAACGGAACTCCAGACCCGTTAACTGGATCGGGCGACGTGAGAGGAACAGTCATGGAGTACAGGCGGCTGGGCGCATCCGGCCTCAAGGTCCCCGCACTGAGCTTCGGCGCCGGCACCTTCGGCGGCCAGGGACCGCTGTTCGGCGCCTGGGGCACCACCGATGCGCAAGAAGCGCGTCGTCTGGTGGACATCTGCCTCGACGCCGGGATCACGATGTTCGACACCGCCGACGTCTATTCCGGCGGGGCCTCCGAGGAGGTGCTGGGCGCGGCGATCAAAGGCCGCAGGGACCAGGTGATCGTGTCCACCAAGACCGGCCTGCCGATGGGCGACGGCCCGGGCGACGCGGGCACCTCCCGGGCACGCCTGATCACCGCGTGCGAGGACGCCCTGCGCCGGCTCGGCACCGACCACATCGACCTGTTCCAGCTGCACGCCTTCGACGCCGGCGCGCCGATCGAGGAAGTCCTGTCGACGCTCGACGATCTCGTGCGGGCGGGGAAGGTCCGCTACCTCGGCATCTCCAACTTCTCCGGCTGGCAGGCGATGAAGTCCCTGGCGAGCGCGGAGAGGCACGGCCACCCGCGCTATGTCGCACATCAGGTCTACTACTCACTCATCGGCCGCGACTACGAATGGGAGCTGATGCCCCTCGGGCTCGATCAGGGCCTCGGAGCCCTCGTCTGGAGCCCGCTCGGCTGGGGACGGCTCACCGGCAAAGTCCGCCGCGGCCAGGCGCTCCCGGCCGGCAGCCGACTGCACCGCACCGCGGACTACGGCCCGCCGGTCGAGGACGAACACCTCTACCGCGTGGTCGACGCCCTCGACGAGATCGCGCGGGAGACCGGCAGGAGCATTCCGCAGATCGCCATCAACTGGCTGCTGCAGCGACCGACCGTCTCCTCCGTCATCATCGGTGCCCGCGACGAGAACCAGCTCCGCCAGAACCTCGGTGCCGTCGGCTGGACGCTCACGCCCGACCAGACGGCGAAACTCGATGCGGCGAGCGGCAGGACGGCGCCCTACCCGTACTTCCCCTACCAGCGCCAGGAAGGCTTCGCCCGCCTCAACCCGCCGGTGGTCGCGCCTGTCCCTGCCGCATGACAGCGGCGTCTGCCGCGGGCAGCCGGGGATCGGTGATGCCGAGCTTGCCGCGCGGCACGCGGGTGACAACAAGGGTGTCCGCGTCGACGTCGCCCTTCACCTACGCCTCGGTGTCGCGGCCGGAGGCCCCGGAGGCGGGAGCCCTTCGGCCTCGACGGAGCCGGTGGCCGAGGCGACGGCGGCCGGATTCCCCGAGTGGCATGACGGACCGGCCCGCCCTCAGGGGAGCCGTGCGTCACCGCCGGTGACGGACGCGGTCACCAGGGCCGCCAGTTCCTCCGGGGAGCGGGGGCCGGTGGCCGAGCCGGTCACCAGCCCCTGCGCCCGGAGCAGCCGCCCGACCGCCACCCCCCACGGCAGCCGCAGCCCCGCCGCCGCGAGGAGGTCCGTGCGGGCCAGCATGTCGGCCGCCGGACCGGTGTGCGCGCCCGACGGGGTGAGCAGGGCCGCGTCGTCGGCCCAGCGCAGGGCGAGGTCCACGTCGTGGGTGGCCATGACGACCGTCGTGCCGTTCCCGCGCAGGCCGTCGAGGGTGGCGAGCAGGCGTTCCTGGCCGTCGGGGTCCAGGCCCGCCGTCGGCTCGTCCAGGATCAGCACGCGGGGCCGCATGGCGACCGCGCCCGCGATCGCCGTCCGCTTGCGCTGCCCGTAGG
The DNA here is from genome assembly GCF_040646935.1 of Streptomyces sp. NPDC044984. NCBI lineage: Bacteria > Bacillati > Actinomycetota > Actinomycetes > Kitasatosporales > Streptomycetaceae > Streptomyces > Streptomyces sp. NPDC044984. The sequence goes on along the minus strand of NZ_JBEZBE010000002.1, from coordinate 294,152 downwards.
ACAGCAGGTGCGTGGGACGGTCGGCGAGGGCGGTGATGTCCAGCGCGGCGAGCGACTCCGCCACCCGGGCGCGCACCTCCGTGTCGGACAGGCCGAGGTTGAGCGGCCCGAACGACACGTCCTGGCCGACCGACGCCGCGAACAACTGGTCGTCGGGGTCCTGCACCACCAGCTGCACGGTGGTGCGCAGCGCCGTCAGCCCTTTGCGGTCGTAGCGCACCGGCCGTCCCTCGACGGTCAACTCACCGTCGTCGGGCCGGAGTCCGCCGCTCAGCAGCCGCATCAGCGTCGTCTTGCCGCTGCCGTTGCGTCCCAGCAGCGCCAGCGCGCGTCCCTCGCGCACCTCGAAGTCCAGGCCGCCGAGCACGGGCGGGCCGTCCTCGTACGCGAACGACGCGCCCCGCAGGGCCAGCAGCACGGACTCACTCACGGCAGTCGCCTTTCCAGTACGAGGGTGAGGGCGGCCAGCGCCACCAGGAGCACCACGCTCAGCGCCGTGAACCGGACGGAGACACGGGCCTCGGGCACCAGCACGCGCAGGGTGCCGTCGTAACCGCGTCCGGCGAGCCCGGTCTGCAGCCGCGCCGCCCGGTCGAAGGACCGGACGAACGCGGTCGCGCCCAGCCCGCCCAGCGAACGCCACGTCGCCGCCCGGGTGGTGTGCCCGAGCCGGGCCGCCTGCGCCTGGCGGACGCGGCGCACCGAGTCCAGCAACAGGAAGCTCATCCGGTACGTCACCAGCGCCACGTCCACGAGCGGGGCCGGCACCCCGGCCCGCACCAGACGCGGCAGCAGGTCGGACATCGGCGTGGTGAAGGCGAACAGCAGCACGCCCAGCGAGGCCGCCGACGTGCGCAGCAGCAACTCCCCGGCGCGCGGCGGCCCGTCCTCGGCCCAGGACACGAACCCGCCCGGCCCGCCCACCCGCACCAGCAGGGGCAGCGCCCCGGTGACGCAGAAGCCCAGCGGCACCCGGTACGCCCGCCACAGCCGCCGGCCCGGCACCCCCGCCGGGCCGAGCAGCACCGCGAGCGCCGCCACCAGCACCAGGGCCGCGCCCGGCCAGGGCGGCAGCGAGATCGCGAGCACGGTGAGGCCCAGCCCCAGCACGGCCTTGTCCACGGGATGACGGCGGCGCCAGCGACTGCCGTGCGCCGCCGCGTCGATCGGCAGCACGTGCCGTCAGCCCCGTCGTCGTTCGGAAACGGCCTCGGCGTCCGTGTCCGTGTCCGTCGTGTCCGTGTCCGCCGTATCCGTATCCGCGTCCGCGTCCGCCTCCGCCCGCAGCCGCTCCAGCGCCCGAGCCTCCCCCTGCCGACGCCCGCGCCGCACCCCGAAGTAGTACGCGAGGACGCCCGCGCCGAGTGCCGCCTGGAGGGCGAACAGCGCCGACTCGATCTCGCCGGACGGCGGTTCGTACAGCGGCGAGAACCAGGGCTCGTAGTCCGGGTCGAGCTCGGTGATCGCCGTCTCCGCCTCGGCGTCCGCGCCGGCGAAGGGCTCCTCCTTGTGGTCGCCGAGCCCGAAGACCAGCGGGATCACGGCGAGGGCGGCCACGAGCACCAGCAGCAGCGTGTTGATCTTCGCGTTGCGGCTCATCGGGCCACCGCCTCCGCCGAGTCCGCCGTCTTCCGCCCGGCCGCCGATGTCACCAGCACCCCGAGCCGCGTCAGCTCCCCCTTGCTCGACTGCACCAGCATGCGCATCACCAGCACCGTCAGCAGCCCCTCGCTCACCGCGAGCGGGATCTGCGTCACGGCGAAGACGGAGCCGAACTTGCCCAGCGCGCCCAGGAAGCCGCTGCCCGGGTCGGGGAAGGCGAGCGCCAGCTGCACGCTCGTCACGCAGTACGTCGACAGGTCGGCGACGAACGCGCCGGAGAACACCGCCACCATCAGCGGCACGTCGTACCGGCGCAACAGCCGGTAGAGCCCGTACCCGGCCCAGGGGCCGACGACCGCCATCGAGAAGACGTTGGCGCCCAGCGTGGTCAGCCCGCCGTGGGCGAGCAGCAGCGCCTGGAACAGCAGGGTGATGGTGCCCAGCACCGCCATGACCGGCGGCCGGAACAGGATCGCGCCCAGACCCGTGCCGGTGGGGTGGGAGCAACTCCCCGTGACGGACGGCAATTTCAGCGCGGACAGGACGAACGTGAACGCTCCCGACGCGCCGAGGAGCAGCGTGCTCTCGGGATGCTCCCTGACGTCGCGGACGAGCGACCGGGCTCCGTGGACGACGAACGGCGCCGCCGCGACGCCCCAGGCGACCGCGTGCGCCGGTGGCAGAAAACCCTCGGCTATGTGCATGGCTCAGCAGACCCTCTCCAGCACCTCGTGGATGGTTGACGCGCCTTGGCCGGTCTCCTGGCTGACGGGTACCACCGCCCGTGCTCCGCCTTCCCGGGTCCCGAAGGACCCAGTGGCCGTCCGTGAGGACTGGAGCCGGACTTCCCGATCACAGTGGCGAGGGCCGCACCGGTGTCGCACCGATTTCCCGTCACCAAGGCGTGGTGACAGTAGTGCCCGTTCCGGTCCGGTGACAAGCGGCCACAGGGGGCGCGCGGACGGCGCCCGGCAGCTCGCGCACCGGCGCGCACCTGCGCACTTGACACGAGCGGCGCCGCCCGCCGGGGCGGGGGAGTGAGGGGCCGGTGTCCTGGGCAGTACCTTGCTGCAATTAATATGCAACAACGATTTCCAGGCATCAGGGATGTGAGGTTCGATGACGACCCGACGAATACGGGGTGCCGCCGCCGCGCTCGCGATGGCCGGCGCGGTCGCCGCCTGCTCGGCGCCGGGCGACGGCGGCGCGGACGGCGGGGCGTCCGCCGATTCCGTCGTGATCGGGGTCCCGTCCGAACCGGACACCCTCAGCCCCCTGCTCGGCTACGGCAAGGACGGCAACTCCAAGATCTTCGACGGACTCCTCGCCCGCGACGCCGACATGAAGCTGAAGCCCGCCCTGGCGAAGGCGCTCCCCGAGATCAGCGACGGCGGCCGCACCTACACGTACACCCTGCGCGACGGCGTGAAGTTCAGCGACGGCGAACCGCTCACCGCCGACGACGTGGTGTTCACGTACCGCACCGTCCTGGACGACGAGACCAACAACACCGCCAAGAGCGAACTCGACGCCGTCAAGCAGGTCCGGGCGGACGGCGACGACAAGGTCGTCTTCACCCTGGACTACCCCTACGCGGCCTTCGCCGCCCGCACGGTGCTGCCCATCGTCCCCGAGCACGTAGCGGGCGAACAGGACCCCAACACCGGCTCCTTCAACACCGAGCCGGTCGGCACCGGCCCGTACGTCCTCACCGGCTGGAGCAAGGGCGAAAAGCTCACCTTCAAGGCCAATCCGGACTACTGGGGCGGCGCGCCGAAGGTGAAAAAGCTCACCATGGCGATCATCGCCGACGACGACGTCCGCGCCACCCGGCTGCGCTCCGGCGACCTCGACGGCGCGACCCTCCCGCCCAACCTCGCCGCCACCTTCAAGAGCGACGACGGCAAGAAGACGTACCGGGCGACGTCGTACGACTTCCGCGCCGTCACCCTCCCCACCGGCAACCCGGTCGCCGGCGACACCGCGATCCGCCGCGCCCTGGACCTGGCCGTGGACCGCGAGACCATGGTCGACAAGATCCTCGACGGCGCCGGCCGCCCCGCCTACGGCCCGCTGCCCCTCGACGACCCCTGGTTCGCCGAGGACGTCGAACGCCCCCAGGACCTCGGCAAGGCCAAGAGCATCCTCGACGAGGCCGGCTGGAAGCCCGGCGAGGACGGCATCCGCGCCAAGGACGGCCGCCCCGCCCGCTTCACCCTCTACTACCCCTCCGGCGACAAGGTCCGCCAGGACCACGCCCTCGCCTACGCCTCCGACGCCAAGAAGGCCGGCATCGACGTCGAGGTGGAGAGCGCCACCTGGGAGGTCATCGAGCCCCGGATGAAGCACGACGCCGTCCTCGCCGGCTTCGGCAGCACCGGCGACCCCGACTTCGGCCTCTACACGCTCCTGCACTCCTCCCTCGCCGGGGACGGCTTCAACAACATGGCCCTGTACGACAACCCGGCCGTCGACGAGGCCCTCGACACCGGCCGCCGCAGCCAGGACCCGAAGGACCGCGAGGCCGCCTACGACGACCTCCAGCGCGAACTGGTGAAGAACCCCGGCTACACCTTCCTCACCCACATCGACCACATGTACGTCCTCGCCGACCGCTGGCAGGACCTCACCACCCAGACCGAACCGCACGAGCACGGCTTCGCCAGCGGCCCCTGGTGGAACGTCGAGGACTGGCAGCCCGGCGCATGACTTCCCTCCCCTGGGGAGAGATGACCCGGCTCACGGCACGGCGGGCCCTGTTCGCCGTGCCCGTGCTGCTCGTCGTCACCTTCGGCGTGTTCGCCGTCGCCGCCGCCTCCCCCTTCGACCCCGTCAAGGCGTACGCCGGCACCGCCGCGCTCGGCGCCGACCAGGAGACCCTGGACCGGCTGCGCGAGAACCTCGGCGTGGACCGGCCGTTCACCGCCCGCTGGTGGGACTGGCTGACCTCCGCGTTCGGCGGCGACCTCGGCCAGTCCACCGTCATGCGCCAGCCCGTCGCCGAGGTCATCGGCGAACGCCTGGTCTGGTCGGCCCTGCTGTGCGCCGTCGCGTTCGCCGTCGCCGTCCTGCTCGGCACCGTGCTCGGCGTGCTCGCCGCCCGCCGCCCCGGCTCGCTCCTCGACCGCACGGTCACCTCCCTCGCGTACGCCCTGGAGGCCGCACCGGTCTTCTGGACCGCCCTGCTCGCCGTCTGGCTGTTCGCCCTCCACCTGGACGTCCTCCCGGCCGGCGGCCTCACCGACACCGGCAGCGAACAGGTCACCTTCGGCCAGGTCACGAGCCACCTGATCCTGCCCGCCGGCGTCCTCGCCGTCTCCCAGCTGCCCTGGTTCACGCTCTACGTCCGTCAGGGCGTCGGCGACGCCCTCGCGGAGGACCCCGTGCGCGGCGCCCGCGCCCGCGGGCTGAGCGAACGCACCGTCCTGCTCGGCCACGCCCTGCGCTCCGGACTGCTGCCCGTGCTCACCCTGATCGGCTCCCGCGTCCCCGAACTCATCACCGGCGCCCTGCTGGTGGAGACCGTGTTCAGCTGGCCGGGCATCGCCGCGGCCACCGTGGAGGCGGCCACCTCCGTCGACTTCCCGCTGCTGGCCGCGCTGACCACCCTCGCCACCGCCGCCGTCCTCGCCGGAAACCTCCTCGCCGACCTGCTCTACGGACTGATCGACCCGAGGGTGAAGCTGAATGAGATGTGACCCCCATGGACGTGACTCCCATGGACGCGACTCCCATGGACGTGACCCCCACGGATGTGACCCCCATGGCTGCTGACACCACCGCCGTGACGAAGACGGTGTGGCGCGCGCACGGCACCGCCCGCCGCTCCACCCACACCCTCCGCCTGCGCGTCTCCGCGGTCCTGGTCGCCGTGACGGTCCTCGCGGTGCTCCTCGTACCGCCGCTGGTCCGGCTCGACCAGCAGGCCGTCGACCTCGCCGCCAAACTCCTGCCGCCGTCCTGGTCCCACCCCTTCGGCACCGACGACGTGGGCCGCGACCTGCTGCTGCGCTGCGTGTACGGGCTCAGGGTCTCCCTGCTCGTGGGCGTGGTGGCCGCGCTCGCCGCCACCGTGATCGGCACCGCCGTCGGCGCCGCCGCCGGCGCGCTCGGCGGCTGGACCGACCGCGCGGTCATGCGCCTGGTCGACACCTTCTCCTCCGTACCGCACCTGCTGCTCGGCGTCTTCATCGTCGCCATGTTCCGGCCGGGCGTCTGGCCGGTGGTGATCTCCGTCGGCCTCACCCACTGGCTGTCCACCGCCCGCATCGTCCGCGCCGAGGTCCTCTCGCTGCGCTCCCGCCCCTACATCGACGCGGCCGTCTCCGGCGGCGCCTCCCGGTGGCGGGTCGTCGTGCGGCACCTGCTGCCCGGCGTGCTGCCCCAGGCCGGCCTCGCCGCCGTCCTGATGGTGCCGCACGCCATGTGGCACGAGTCGGCCCTGTCCTTCCTCGGCCTCGGCCTGCCCGCCCACACCGCCAGCCTCGGCACCCTCATCCAGGACGCCCGCGGCTCCCTGCTCGCCGGACAGTGGTGGCCGACCCTCTTCCCCGGCCTGTTCCTGATCGTCCCCACCCTCGCCGTCGCCGGCCTCGCCGGTGTCTGGCGGGAGCGGATCAACCCCCGCCGCCGATCGGAGCTGACGCTGTGACCGAGCGATCCCCCGTGCTGTCGGTGCGCGGCCTTTCCGTACGCTTCCTGCTGCCGGGCGGCCGCCGGATCGCCGCCGTCACCGACGCCCGCTTCGACGTGGCGCCCGGCGAATGCCTCGCCCTGATCGGTGAGAGCGGCTGCGGCAAGTCCGTCCTCGCCTCCGCCCTCCTCGGCCTGCTCCCCGCCAACGCGCAGACCGCCGGCAGCGCGCTGCTCGGCGACCTGGACCTGCTGACCGCCGGTGAACGCGTCCTCGCCCGCACCGTGCGGGGCCGGCGCATCGGCCTCATCCCGCAGAGCCCCGCCGCCCACCTCACCCCGGTACGCACCATCCGCTCCCAGATGGAGGAGACGGTCGCCCAGCTCACCGGCGTCCGGGGCCGCGCGGCCCTGCGCGCGGCGGCCGAAGGGGCCGCCGGACGCGCCGGGTTCCCGCCGGACCACCTCGACCGCCACCCCCACGAGCTCTCCGGGGGTCTCGCCCAGCGCGCCGCCACCGCCCTCGCCCTGATCGGCGACGCACCCCTGCTCCTCGCCGACGAACCCACCACCGGCCTGGACCGCGACCTGGTGGACCGCACCGCCGACGAACTGCGCCGCCACGTCGACGCCGACGGCGACCGGGCCCTGCTGATGATCACCCACGATCTCGCGGCGGCGGAACGCGTCGCCGACCGGGTCGCGGTCATGTACGCGGGCCGCATCGTCGAACTCGCCGACGCAGCCGCCTTCTTCGGCACGCCCGGCCCCCGCCACCCCTACAGCCGGGGCCTCCTGGACGCCCTCCCCGACCGGGCCTTCACCCCCATCCCCGGCATGCCCCCCGAACTCGGTGACCTCCCCGGCGGCTGCGCCTTCGCCGCCCGCTGCGACCGGGCCACCGACGCCTGCACGGCGCTCCCGCCCTTCACCGGGTCGATCGCCTGCCACCACCCGGCCCCGGCACCCACCCCCGAGGACATCCGTGCTTGAACTGCGCGCCATCACCGCCGGTTACGACCGTCGCGCCCCCGCCGTCCGGGACGCGACCCTCACCGTCGCCCCGGGCGAGTCGGTCGGCCTGCTCGGCCCCAGCGGCTGCGGCAAGTCCACCCTGGCGAGGGTCGCCGCCCTCCTGCACCGTCCGGACTCCGGGGAAGTGGTCCTCGACGGCACCCCCGTACACCGCTGGCGCCACCGCGCCCCGCGCGAGCTGCGCACCGCCGTCGGCGTCGTCTTCCAGCAGCCCCGCCTCTCCGCCGACCCCCGCCTGCGCCTCGCCGACCTGATCGCGGAGCCCCTGCGCGCCACGGGCCGCCGCTCGTCCGTCCCCGGCCGGGTGGCCGAACTCGCCGGAACCGTCGGCCTGACCTCCGACCTGCTCACCCGCCGCCCCCACGAGGTCAGCGACGGCCAGCTCCAACGCGCGTGCGTGGCGCGTGCGTTGGTGCTCCGTCCCCGCTGGCTGATCTGCGACGAGATGACCGCGATGCTGGACGCGTCGACCACGGCCGCGCTGGTCGGGGTCGTCGAGGACTACCGCGCCTCGACGGGCGCGGGCCTGCTGGCCGTGGGCCACGACCGAACCCTCCTGAACCGCTGGTGCGACCGCACGGCCGACTGGGAGACGGTGGCGGCGCCACCCGCGGTCACCCCGTCTCCGCGTGCGGGGCGCGCGGCGGGTTGGGGCGCCCCAGCGCGGAGTTGAGCCGGTAGGCGCCGCCGAGCCCGTGGAAGACCGCCATGACCAGCGCTCCGGCGAGGAGACCGACGGCGCCCGCGAGCGGATGGGCCGGAAGGCCGGCCCCGTACCCGAACGGACCCGCCAGCGCGAGGCCGAACGTTCCGGCCACGGCGTTGCGCAGCGGGTCGTTGCCCCACGAGTTCGGGCCGTCGCGTGGGACACCACGTTCCAGCAGCCGCCGCACCGCGTCGTCGTCGAGCGGGGCCGCGACGGGACGGTCCGCGTGGGCGAGCCGGGAGATCCGTTCACGATTGATCACCGGAGCCTGACACGGACAGGGCCTCGGCACACCTGCTCTTCCGCTGGGTCCCGTGGCGCGGAAAAAGCGTGCCGGTCAGTCGTCCCCGTGCGCACGGGGACGCACCAGGCCGCTCTGGTAGGCGATCACGACGAGCTGGGCCCGGTCGCGGGCGTGCAGCTTGGTCATGGCGCGCTGGACGTGGCTGCGCACCGTCAGCGGGCTGACGACGAGGTGGTCGGCGATCTCGGCGTTGGACTTGCCGTGTGCGGCCAGCGCCATGACCTCGCGCTCGCGTTCGGTGAGGGCGATGAGGCGTTCGGGCGGGGCGAGCGGTGCGTCGTCGTCGGGGGTGGCCAGGAAGCGGGTGATGAGGGTCCGGGTCGCCGTGGGGGAGAGCAGGGAGTCACCGGCGGCCACGGTGCGGATGCCGGCCAGCAGGACGTCCGGGCCGACGTCCTTGCCGAGGAAGCCGCTGGCACCGGCCCGCAGGGCCCTGGCGACGTTCTGGTCGTTCTCGAAGGTGGTGAGGATCAGCACCCGGGTGGCGGCCAGTTCCGGCCGGGAGCAGATGTCGGCGGTGGCGGCCAGGCCGTCGGTGCCGGGCATACGGATGTCCATGAGGACCACGTCGGGCGTGTGGAGGCGGGCGAGGTCGACCGCCTCCCGTCCGTCGGTGGCCTCCGCGACGACGGTCAGACCGGGGTCGGAGTCGATGAGGATGCGGAAGGTGGCCCGCAACAGGGCCTGGTCGTCGGCGAGCAGGACGCGGATGGTCATGGGGCGGTGCCTTCGTCGTGGCCGTGCAGGGGAAGGGTGCAGGCGACCTCGAAGCCGCCCTCCGGCCGGGGCCCCGCGCGGAAGGTGCCGCCCGCGGCGAGGGCCCGTTCGCGCATGCCGAGGAGCCCGAAGCCGTGGCCGGAGGCGGGCCCGGGCCCGGGCCCGGGCACGGGACCGGCGGTGTCGTTGGTGATCGTCAGGGTGAGGAAGTGGGGGGTGTGGGCGAGCCGCACCCGTGCGGTGCGGGTGGCCGCGTGCTTGGTGACGTTGGTGAGGGCCTCCTGGACGATCCGGTACGCCGTCAGGTCGAGCCCCGGCGCGAGCGGCCGCGCCCGCCCCTCCTCGGTGACGGTGACGTCCAGGCCGGCCGTCGCGCAGGCGGCCACCAGGCCGGGCAGCTGCGCCAGGCCGGGCGCGGGCGCCAGCCCGTCGTCGGTGTCGGTGTCCTGGCGCAGCAGTCCGACGGTGGCCTTGAGTTCGCGCAGGGCCGCCGCGGTGGTCCCCGCGAGCTTGTCCAGGATCTCGTGCGCCTTCTCCGGATCGGCCCGTGCGAGGTGGGCGGCGGTGCCCGCCTGGGCGTTGGCCAGGGCGAGGTGGTGGGCGACGACGTCGTGGAGTTCGCGGGCGATGCGCATGCGCTCCTGGACGACGCGGTGGCGGGCCTCCTCCTCGCGCTCACGGGCGATGTGCTCGGTCCTGGCGGCGGCGTACTCGCGGCGGACCCGCACGTAGCCGCCGAGCGCCGCGGACAGCGGCACCCAGGCCGCCGGATTGACCAGGCCGATGATCCACTGGTCCCGCAGTTCGCCGTGGAACAGACCGGAGGCGACCATGAGCGCGGTGACCGCCAGCGCGCTGTACCAGGCCGTCCGGCGCTCGGCGCGCAGGCTGACCGAGTACTGCGCGACCATGAGCGGGCCCATGTTCATGGCCGTCACGAGGTGCCCCAGGGAGGACAGGGCGACCATGCCCAGCGCGGTCACCGCCAGCACCGGAAGGGGGTGGGTACGGCGTTTGGGCAGTACCGCGCAGGTGAGTGCGGACAGGGTGACGGCGGGCCACAGCGGGGGCGGTCCCGGCATCACCGACGAGGACAGGAGACAGCCGGAGACGGCGACCGCGAACAGCGCCACGAGGAGGACGGCCTCGGTGGTCCGGGGGCGGCTCGTCGCCCGGCTTCGCCAAGGTGTGCTCATCGTGCGTTCTCCGGGTCGGGCCTGCGGGGACATCGTGGCACGTGACGGACGGGGCCGCGCGGCCGTGGGACACGACCGCGCGGCCCGCCGGGAGCGGGCCCGGATCAGGTGCGGACCGGTTCCCGGGCGGAGCGGCCCTCATCTGCGGGCGCGGACCGTCCGGTGAGTCCCGTGCCCTCGACGTCGACGCGGGGCAGCAGCCTGTCGAGCCGGCGAGGCAGCCACCACGCCTTGTCCCCGAGCAGGGCCAGGACGGCGGGCACGAACACCATGCGGACGACGAACGCGTCGAACAGCACGGCGACGGCGAGACCGAAACCGATCGTCTTGATCATGGACTCGCCGGACCCGACGAACCCGGAGAACACCGCGATCATGATCACCGCGGCGGCGACGACCACCCGGGCGCTGTGCCGGAACCCGCTGACGACCGCCTGCGCCGGCCGCTCGCCGTGGACGTACGCCTCCCGCATGCGGGAGACCAGGAAGACCTCGTAGTCCATGGCCAGGCCGAAGACGATGCCCACCAGGAAGATCGGCATCAGGCTCATGATCGGTCCGGTCTGCTCGACGCCCAGCAGTCCCGCGCCCCAGCCCCACTGGAAGACCGCCACGACCGCGCCGAGCGACGCCAGCACCGACAGCAGGAACCCGACGGCGGCCTTGACCGGCACCAGCACGGAACGGAACACCAGCATCAGCAGCAGGAGGGAGAGGACCACGATGACGGACAGGTACGGCACGAGGGCGTCCTGCAGGGCCTGCGCGACGTCGATGTTCATCGCCGTGCTGCCGGTGACCTCGAAGGTCGCACCCGTCTCGTCCTCCAGGCCGCCGCGCTCCGCCCGGATGGTCTGCACGAGCTCCTTGGTGCGCTCGTCGTTCGGCGCGGTGGCGGGGACCGCCGAGAACAGCGCGGTGTCGCCCTCGGCGTTGAACCGGGGCGGCGAGACGGACACGACACCGTCCGTGTCCCGGATCGCGTCGGCGACGGTGGTCGCGGCGGCCTCCGGATCGGACGCTCCCTTGACGTCGGCGACGACTGTCAGCGGGCCGTTGAAGCCCGGTCCGAAACCCTCGGCGAGCGCGTCGTAGGCGCGCCGCTCCGTCGTCGAGACCGGCTTCGCCTCGGCGCCCGGCATGCCCAGTTGCAGGTCGGTGGCCGGCAGGGCGAGTACACCCAGCCCGGCCACGCAGGCCAGCAGCACCGCCACCGGGCGGCGCAGCACGAACCGGGCCCAGCGGGAGCCGCCGTTGCCCGCGCCGTCGGTGTGCCGGACGGCGGCGACGCCGCGCCCGCGGGCCTTGCGCGACAGGACGGCGTTCGGCCACATCCCCAGCAGGGCGGGCACCAGGGTCAGCGCGACCAGCACGCCGACGACGACCGCGCCCGCGGCGCTCAGGCCCATCTTCGTCAGCATCGGCACGCCGACCACGGACAGTCCGGCCAGCGCGATGACGACCGTGAGACCGGCGAAGACCACCGCGGAGCCGGCCGTACCGACCGCGAGGCCCGCCGCCTCCCGCGGTTCGTGCCCGTTCTCCCGCTCCTCCCGGTAGCGGGAGACCACGAACAGGGCGTAGTCGATGCCGACCGCGAGACCGAGCATCGAGGCGAGCGTTCCGGTGGTCATGGACAGTCCCAGGGCGCTGCCGAGGGCCAGGATCGCCCCCATGCTGATCCCCACCCCGACGACGGCGGTGAGCAGGGGCAGCCCGGCCGCGGCGAGGGAGCCGAACGTGATCAGCAGGACGACGGCGGCGAGACCGACGCCGACGGCCTCGGCCGCGCCCCCGGCGGCCGGCTGCGAGGAGAGCGCGCTGCCGCCGACCTCCACGGTGAGACCGGAGTCGCGGGCCTCGTCGACGGCCGTCTCCAGCGCGGTCCGTCCGGCCTCGGTGAGGTCGCCGGACGAGACCTCGTAGGTCACGGTGGCGTAGGCGGTGGAGGCGTCCTCGCTCACCGCGTTCGCCGTGAAGGGGCTCACGGCGCTCGCGACCTGCGGCCCGTCGCCGGCCGTGGCCACGAACGCGTCGATGGCGGCGCGGTGGCCGGCGGCGGTCACCTTCTCCCCGTCGGGGGCGATGAACACGATCCGCGCGTCGGCGCCGTCGGCGTCCGAACCCGGGAAGCGCTCCCCGATGAGGTCGAAGGCCCGCTGCGCCTCGATGCCGGGCATGAAGGACGTGCCGTCGTCACCGGCGGCGGGCGCCGTGGCGGCGCCGACCCCGGCGGTGCCGAGGATCACCGCCCACAGCAGTGTCACGAGCCATCGCCGCCGGAAGGCGCCGCGGCCGATGCGATACAGGAAGGTAGCCACAGGTCAGGGATCTCCGCGTTCGGTCTTGGGTTCCCTCCAAGACTCGCGGGCGGAGCCCCGCACGGCGTCGTGCGCCTGCCGTCACTTTCCCCTGGTGCGCTCGCACGAGACGGGGCGCCGTCTTCTCCTCCTCAGGGAGGACGGCGCCCCGCCACGGACCCCGGTGCCTGTCAGCCCTCGGCGCCTTCCGCGAACTCCTCCTCGTCGAGCGCCCCCGCCGCGAAGCCGCCGAAGAAGCCCTCCATGAGCTCGTCGACCCCCACCTCGGTGGCGCCCGCCGGGGCCGTGGTCTTCTCGCCCCCGCCCAGGCGCAGCACCAGCGCGAACTTCTTGACCTTCGCCTTCTCCGCCAGCTTGGCCAGGTCCACGGAGACCTCGGTCAGCTCGCCGTTCTTCAGCGTGAAGTCGGCCGTGACCTTCTCGTTCGGCGCGTCCTTGAAGTCCTTGGCCGTCGGCATCTCGGTGCCCACCGGCAGCTGCTCCGTCAGCGGGCCGAGCTCGTCGAACAGCTCGGTCATCAGCGTGCGGAAGGGGGCCGTGGCCGTGATGTGCTCGGTGCCGTCCGATCCGTCGGAGGTCTTGAAGTCGACCTGCCGGCCGATGACCTGCCGCAGCGCCTTGGTGAGCTTCTTCTGCGTCTTGGCGTCGAGCGTGGGCTCCGCCGAGGGCTTCCCGGCCTCGGCGTCCTCCGCCCCCGACATCTGCTCGCCGGTCTCCTCGATCTCCTTCGTCGAGATCTTGATCCACTCACCGGCGAGGAGCTTCTTGAACGCCCCCGCCTCGTCGGGCAGTTCGTCGGCCGACGGCATGGGGCTGCCGCTCATCCGCCCGAGCGCGTCCACGTCGGCACGGACGTAGGTGTAGTCGCCGACCAGCCGGTACTCGAACAGGTCACCGTCCGGGACGCTGAACTTCAACGCCATGGCGCTGAAGTCCTCCTCGCCGGACTCCTCGATCGGCTTCCTGGACTGCACGGAGACGGAGATCCGCGCGTCGCTGAGCAGCTCGGCGACCTCTTCGGGCATCTCCTCGCCGGGTTCCGCCCCGGAGTCCAGCGCCTTCAGCGACGCGGCGTCGGTGTCCAGGTCCAGCTCGAAGGAGAGCGAGCGTTCCTTGCCGAGCTTCTCGAAGGCCTGGTCGAGCTTCTGCCCGGCGGACAGGTTCTCCACGGTGCCGCAGGCGGCGGCCCCGGCCAGGACCACGGTGGCGACGGCGGTGGCGGTCAGGGTCTTGCGTATGGCGGGAATGACGGTCTCCTTGTGAACACGACCGGAGTGGTCGATGTAAAGACCGATCATCACCCCGAACGGTTGTACACCGCAGCCGGGTTTTCGGGGACGGCCACCCGCCAACTGTTCGAACGCGGAACACCACCGGCTGTTCGCCCGCCGTTCAGCAGTGCTCCCTAGCGTCGCCGCAATGTCAGACGCACCCGCCCCCGCGACACCGCCGTCGGTGCCGCGCCCTCGGGAGAGATCTGGGGGAACCGCACTGGTCAGCTACGTGCTGCCGGTGTTCAACGAGCAGGACGGCATACGGCGCTTCCACGACGAACTCGTGGCGGCGATCGGTACCCGCCCGGAGCTCTCCTTCGAGTTGGTGTACGTCAACGACGGTTCGTCCGACGCCTCCCTGGCGATCCTCCGCGACCTGGCGAAGAACGATCCGCGGGTGCGCGTGGTCGACTTCGCGCGCAACTTCGGGCACCAGATGGCGATCACGGCCGGACTGGACGAGGCGCGCGGCGACGCGGTGATCGTGATGGACACCGATCTGCAGGACCCGCCGCGGGTGAGTCTCGAACTCATCGACGCCTGGCGGGACGGTGCGGAGGTCGTGCACGCGCGGCGCCGGTCCCGGCGGGACGGGGTGTTCAAGAGGGCGACGGCCGCCACGTACTACCGGGTCCTCCGGGCGTGCACGGAGGTCGACATCCCGCTGGACACCGGGGACTTCCGGCTGCTGGACCGGCGGGTCGCCGACGAGCTGCGGCGCTACCGGGAGCGCAGCCGGTTCGTGCGGGGCATCGTCGCCTCGATGGGCTTCGTCCAGACCGAGGTGCGCTTCGACCGCGACGAGCGGTTCGCCGGCGAGACCAAGTACCCGCTGCGGAAGATGGCGCGGCTGGCGGTCGACGGGGTGACCGGCTTCTCCACGGTGCCGCTGAAACTGATCACACGCCTCGGGTTCGTGGTGCTGGCGCTGTCCTTCGCGGGCATCCTCTACGCGCTGGCGATGAAGGCGTTCCGGCCCGACATCACGGTGTCCGGCTGGACCATGCTCATGGTCGTCGTGCTGTTCCTGGGCGGGGTGCAGATGCTCTCGCTCGGGGTGCTCGGCTCGTACATCGGGCGGACGTACAGCGAGGCGCAGGGGCGGCCGCTGTACATCGTCCGGCAGGTGGTCCGGCATGACGGCGACTGACGCGCCCGCCCCCGCCGAGCGACCTCCCCGCAAACTCCGGCAGCTCGTCAGCTACACGCTCGTCGGCGGCAGCGGCGTCGCCCTGGACCTGGCCGTGTTCGCGCTGCTCCACAATGTCCTCGGCTGGCACGAACAGGTCGCCAACGGTGTCGGCACCACCTTCGGCATCACCAACAACTTCGTCCTCAACGCGGTGTTCACCTTCGGCAGGCGCGACCGGCCGGTGCTGCGCTTCGTGCGCTTCTACGCCGTGGGGATGTGCGGCATCGCGCTCACCTCCGGGCTGCTGTGGCTCTTCGCCGGTCGGCTCGGGACCGATCCGAACCTGGTCAAGGCCGCCTCCCTGCCGCTGGTCCTGGCGGTGCAATTCGTGCTCAACCGGAAGTGGAGCTTCGCGTGAACCTGGGCATCATCGGCGCCGGCGCCACCGGACTGACCGCCGCCTACGACGCGGTCAAGGCCGGGCACACGGTCACGGTGCTGGAAGCGGCCGACGAACTGGGCGGCCTGGCCGCCTCACTGACCGTGCAGGGCACACCGCTGGAGCGCTACTACCACCACATCTTCCGCTCCGACCACGCCATGATCGAGCTGATCGAGGAGCTGGGCCTGGGTTCGTCCCTGCGCTTCCACAAGCCCACCACCGGCATCTACCGCGCCGGACGGCTGCGCCCCTTCAGCACCCCGCTGCAGATGCTGCGCTTCCTCCCGCCGCTGCCGGCACTGCGCTTCGCGTTCTCCTCCGCCGCGCTGAAGGCCGTACGCAAGGGCGAGCGCTTCAACGACCGCACGGCGCTGAGCTGGCTGCGCCGCTGGGCCGGGCGGCGCGCCACGGAGGAGATCTGGGAGCCGCTGCTGCGCGGTAAGTTCGGGGAGCGCGCCGAGGAGGTGTCCATGGCCTGGCTGTGGGCCCGGGTGCACTGCCGCACCTTCGAACTGGGCTATGTGCACGGCGGGTTCGACAAGGTGTACGCGGCGCTGGCGGACGCGGTCGCCTCGCGCGGCGGGAAGATCGAGTTCGGCAAGCGGCTGACGCGCATCCGGCAGGACGGCGACACGGTGACGGTCGACACCGAGGACGGGTCGTCGTACGGCTTCGACCACGTCGTCGTCACCACCCCGCAGCCCGCCTTCGCCCGGGCCGCGGGACTGCCGTCCGACGACGTGACGTGGCGCAACCAGTACCTCGGCGCGACCTGCCTCGTGCTGGAGCTGGACCGCAGCCTCATCCCGTACTACTGGCTCAACGTCAACGACACCGACTTCCCGTTCCTGGCCGTCGTCGAGCACACCCGGATGGTGGACCCGGCGGAGTACGGCGGCAAGCACGTCGTGTACGTCGGGAACTACGTGCCGCGCGACGACTGGTGCTTCACCGCCGACCCGGAGGACCTGCTGCAGGCGTACACGCCCTGGCTGCGACGCCTGAACCCGGACTTCGACCGCTCCTGGATCTCCCGCAAGCACTTCTCCCGCGCCCCCTTCGCGCAGCCCGTCGTCACCCCGGAGTACCGGGAGCTCATCCCGCCGCACGAGACGGCGATGAGCCGGGTCACGCTGGCCACGATGGCGCAGGTCTACCCGCAGGACCGGGGGCAGAACTACGCCGTGGCGATGGCCCACCGGGTCATGGAGCTGATCGGCGCCCGGTGAACCGCGGTACGGCGACGGCCACCGCCCCGGACGGGGGCGGTGGCCGTCGCCGTGCGGGCGCGCCGGCCCGCGCTCACCGCAGCCGGCACACGACGAGCCGCTCCGCGGGCGCCGGCGGACAGTCGTAGCGCGCCTCGATCCGCCGCGCCAGCGACCGGTCGATCTTCGCCGGGGGGAACCAGCCGCGGTTCAGCACCGCGTACCGCGGCGGGTCCTCGTCCAGGCAACGGGCGTTCTCGACGTACGAGTCGAGGGTGCTCACGTCCGGCAGGTAGCGGGTGCGCTGCAGGAACGTCGGGATCGGGTAGGGGCAGGGCGAGGCGTGCCCGATGAAGTACGCCTCGTCGCCGAAGGCGAGGTACTGCACGAGCGCCCCGTCCGGCAACCGCCGCCGCACCTCGGCCGCCGCGTCGGCCTTCTCCCCGGAGACCCGCAGGTACGCGGCGTTGGTCTCGCCCACCTCGCCGCGGTCCATGAGGTTGGGGGAGGACGGCCAGACGGCCACCGCGACCAGTCCGACCCCCGCCACGGCGGCCGGCACCCGGAACCCGGAGCCGCCCCCGGCCGGGCGCCGCACGTCGAGGAACGCGGCGCCGAGCGCGACGACCCCCGCCCCCCACACGACCGCCGACCGCTGGAGCCCCTGCGGGGCGGCGGAGTACCACGGCGCCAGGACGGCGATCACGCCGCTGACCGCCAGGAAGCCCAGCGGCACCCGCCCCCGCGCCCCGTACCACCGCGCCACCGCGAGCCCCCACAGCGCGGCGGCGCCCACCGGCAGCGCGGCGGCGTGGTACGCGAACCAGTTGCCCTGCACCACGACCGCACCCAGCCCCACGGCGGCCCCCGCCACGGCGAGCACCGCCCACTCGGTGCGCCGGCGCCGGTCGTCCTGGCAGGCCAGCAGCAGGAGCAGCGCCGCGGGCAGCAGGAGCAGTACGGGGCTGAGCACGGCCCGGTCCGCGAGGAAGTCGACCGACCGGGCGAAGAGCTCCCCGGGCCGCACGCCCTGCCGGGACAGCGCACCCTGGTTGATCTGCGGCATGTCCCGGACCCACTGCCACTCCCGCGACCCCGACCAGAGGCTGAAGCCCAGCAGCAGCACGCTCGACACGGCCGTCGCGGCGGCGAGGAGCAGCGCGCGCAGCCGGTCGGCGGCGAGGACGGCCAGCAGCGCGATGAGCGCGGTCGCGGCGGTGGAGTACTTCATCATCACCGCGAGCCCCAGCGGCACGGCCGCGAGCGCCGCCGCGGGCACGGGCCGCACGCCGGCGAGCACGACGGCCACCGCGAGCACCGACAGCAGCGCGGCCGTCCACTCCGGCTGCAGGAAGTCGGTGCGCGGCGCCAGCGCGAGCACCAGGGCCACCGCGGCAGCGGCCGGATCCGCCTCCCGGCCCGGCAGCCGCCGCCGCAGCGCCGCGCGCAGGGCGAGCCCGGCGGCGAGGCACAGCAGCACACCGGCGCCCCGCAGGACCGCCTCGCGCACCGCGGTGGGACCGGCGCCCAGCTGATCGAGGCAGTACAGGAACCACCGGTAGAAATAAGGCCGGTGGGTAAAGGTCTCCGACGGCGAGATGCCGACCGCCGCACCGCTCCGCAGACACGCCAGCACATACCGGATGTCCCCGTGCAGCCGGGCCGTCACCACGGAGTACACCAGCACGGACCCCGTCACGAGCCCGACGACCAGCCGCGCCACGCGCGCTCGTCGTCCGGCCGGCGGCTGCGTACGGGTCCGCGACATCAGCAATTCGGTCACGACGCGGGACATTAACAGTATGCCGTGAAATCCTTCGCAGGGAATTCAGCGCAGTGGGTCGTTCATTTATCGGACATCTTCGATTTCCCGTGAGTTCGCCGGGTAATTTCCGCGAGGCCTTCCTTGTGATCAAGGTCGCTTCATGGTTTGAGCTGTGCGGGGCGGTACCGCGTAAATGTACCCAGTTGTTCGTGTGGACCCGTTCACATGCCCTCCTTAGAGGTTGTTGCAATTGGTGTGATCGGTAGCCTGCGTGTTCGTGACGATCGTGGAGCGTTTGGTCCCGGATGGGCTGTGGGAGTTGTTCCAGCGCGTGGTGCCGGTAGCACCGGTCCGGCCACAAGGTGGTGGCCGTCGACGCTACGGCGACCGGGAGGTTTTGGCAGCAATCATGTTCGTGGCTACCTCCGGTTGTACCTGGCGGCAGATTCCAGAGAGGTTCGGACCGTCTTGGTCGACCGTGTACCGACGGTTCACCGAGTGGAGCGGAGCTCGGGTCTGGGTCAAACTGCACCGGCTGGTGCTGGACGAACTCGGGCGGAAGGGTGAGCTGGACTGGTCGCGGTGCGCGATCGACTCGGTGAATATGCGGGCGTTGAAAGGGGGGGATCTGGCGGGTCCGAATCCGGTAGACCGGGGCAAGAAAGGCTCAAAGATCCACTTGGTTACCGAGCGGACCGGTCTGCCCCTCTCGGTTGGTATTTCCGCTGCCAACACCCACGACAGCCTGGGGCTTGAGCCTTTGATCCGCGGCATCCCACCGATCCGTTCCCGCCGTGGCCCTCGTCGACGCCGCCCCTCCAAACTGCACGCCGACAAGGGATACGACTACGACCACCTGCGGATGTGGCTTCGCAGTCGGCGTATTACACCCCGTATCGCCCGTAAGGGCGTCGAGCCTTCGACTCGACTGGGGAGACACCGGTGGACTGTTGAGCGCACCATGAGCTGGCTGGGCGGCTTCCGTCGGTTGCACCGCCGTTACGAGCGCAAGGCCGGGCACTTCCTTGCCTCCACCGGCATTGCCGTAGCCGTCATCTGTTACCGCCGCCTTGCCGGGTGACGAAATAGCTCACACCCGTTCTGTCTGTTCGGCAGGGCGCGGGGAGGCAAGGCCCTTTGCGGGGGTGGAGCGGCGGGCGAGGTCGGGCAGGACGGTCGCCAGACCGGCCAGGGCCATGACTGCACCGAGCCAGAGCGGGGCGCGCAGGCCCCAGGTGTCGATCGCGACGGCGCCGATGGAAGAGCCGAGGATGATGCCGAGGGTGATGAAGGAGGAGTGGACGGTGTTGACCAGCGGGCCGGCGTTTCCGGTGCGCTGGACGCGGGTCGCCATGGCCGGGTTCATGGTGACGCCGACCAGACCGATGCCCATCATGCAGATGACGGTCGGTGCGGGCAGGTCGGCGAGCAGGGCGAAGCCGGTCAGGAACACGCTGTTGAGGACGAGGCCGATGGCAAGGACAGGGACGGTGTGGCGGTCGGCGAAGCGGCCGACGATGTTGTTGCCGACGACGGTGGCGGCGCCGTAGGCGATCAGCAGGAGGGGGACGGCGCCAGTGGAGAAGCCGACGAGGTCGGTCAGGATGGGGTTGAAGTAGCTGAAGGCGGAGAACGTGGCGCCGATGACGAGTGTGCTGGTGGACAGCACAAGCCACAGCTTGGGCTTCCTGAAGACGCCGAGCTCCTGGCGGAAGCCACCGCCGCCTTCAGCGCGTTCGATGCGGGGCACACCGAACCAGGTGGCCACGGCGGCGATCACGGTGATCGCGGCGATGGCCCAGAACGCGGCGCGCCAGCCGAAGCGTTCGCCGATCAGGGTGGAGATGGGGAGTCCGAGCAGGGTGCCGAGCATGAGGCCGTTCATCGCGACCGCGATCGCCCGGCCGCGGATCTCGGGGCGGGTGATCTGGGCGCACATCGAGATGCTCACGCCGAAGAAGGCCTGTGAGGCGATGCCGGTGACGATCCGCGCGGCCATCATCGTGGAGTAGCCGGTCGCGGTGGCAGCCAGCGCATTACCCGCCAGGAAGATGACGAAGATCGCCATCAGTGCCGTCCGTGGCGGGAGTTTCATGAGCGCCATGGTGAGGAACGGCCCGCCGGCCGCCATGGCCACCGCGAACGCGGTGATGAGGTATCCGATCTGCGGGATGGTGGCGTTCAGGCCGTCGGCCATCTGTGGCATCAGCCCGGCGACCACGAACTCGCTGGTCACCATGGCGAAGATACCGAGTGCCAGGACGTATACGGCACGGGGCACGGTCTTGTCTCCTTGGAATCGACGCCGACCGGCGTAGGGGCCGGGTGACGTAATAATGAGAGTTATGGATTGGTCAGTTCAAAACATGGACATGCGTAGGCATTGCCCGGGTGGCGCGTGGGTCAGTTCAGTGCGTCGAGGGTGACTTCGGCGATCGACTCCAGTGCGGTCCGGTCGGCGCCGCCCTGACTGGAGATGCGCATGCCGCCGATCGCCGCGTTGATGAAGCGGGCCAGTGCTCCAGCGTCGCGCCGGGAGGTGATGCTGCCGTCCCGGCGACCCTCCTCGATCACCGCGCGCAGCACGGCGAGCCTGCGGGCCGTGTCGCGCTCCAGCAGTTCCGCCGCCCGGCTGTCGCGAGCGGCTAGTTCGACCGTGGTGTTCACGGTCAGGCAGCCCAGGCTGCGGCCGCCGGCCCGGTGCTCGGTCTCACCGTCGACGACCATGGCGAACAGGTCGCGGATGCGGTCGGCGGCGCGGCGCCGCGTGTCCTCCAGGACGCCCAGCTGGGCGGTGGTCATGGTGTCGATGTAGTGGGCCAGTGCACGCTCGAACAGGTCGTGCTTGCTCTTGAACGTGTTGTAGATGCTGCTGCGCCCCAGCCCGGTGGCTTCGCACAGGTCCTGGGTGGAAGTGGCTTCGTAGCCCTTCTCCCAGAACGTGTGCATTGCCGCGTCCAGGGCCCGTTCCTCGTCGAACATCCGCGGTCGGGCCATGCTGCCAGCTTAGTCATTTTGGATCGATCGTTGCAATACATGCTCGCAAGCCTTCCGATCACTATCACTGAGGCCCCCGGTGCAAAGCGAGCCAGCGGGACAGCCTGGCCCCTTACCGAAGCTTCCCCTGCTGAGCGCGACACCCCTGCGGCCCTCCTCTCGCCAATCGCAACGACCTCTTATCGGCCGAGGAATCGGACAGCACGCTGCCGAGGCCGGGTGCCCTGCAGTGGGACGAACTGCTGCCACACCCGTCGGGCACGACCCATGAGATCGCCTTCACGGCCGGCTCGATTCTCGTCGTCGCTGCTGATCTGGCTGCGGCATGGGGGCGAAGCTGACCTCCTGACGGAGCATCGAAGAATCCCGGAGCGGTCCGTCTCTCCGGGGTCTTCCTTCGGTGAGCGCACCCACTTCGAGGAGGGGCTGTCCGGTGGCTGCCGAGCTGCGGGTGGACGAGATCACCCGAATTCTGACGGGCACCGTCGCCCCCTCCGTCGGCAGGGCTGTGGACATGGGCATCGTCGAGTTCCACGGCCCTGACGGCGAGGAGGTCATGGGCCGTATGCGGTGTCCGTTCCGGATCGCGCACGACGTGAAGGCCGTCCTGGGATCCGCGGACATGCGGTATGCGCAGAAGGGCGCGGGACCACAGGCGTTCGACAAGTTCCGCATGATCTACGACGCCCGGACCACCACGTTCAACCGAGTGCTCGGCGAACTCCGCCCCTGCGTCGACAGCGTGACCGTGGGCCGGCCGGGTGAGCTCACAGTGAGCTGGGAGCAGGCGTTCCGGCTCGAGGTGTTCCCCGACTGCTCGGGGCGGATCGAAGCCTGGCGGGTACTCGTCCGCGGGG
This sequence comes from Streptomyces sp. NPDC044984, assembly GCF_040646935.1. Lineage (NCBI taxonomy): Bacteria > Bacillati > Actinomycetota > Actinomycetes > Kitasatosporales > Streptomycetaceae > Streptomyces > Streptomyces sp. NPDC044984. The sequence goes on along the minus strand of NZ_JBEZBE010000002.1, from coordinate 271,964 downwards.
GAGCCCACCACGTCTTTCCTCCGGGCCTCGACTGATCACCCAGGGGGCCGGTTCCGCCCGGTGCTCTGCTGGGCGGAACCGGCCTTCGTGCCCCACAGGGTGGGCGCCACCCGTCGCTCACCGCGTACTGCACACCGTCTTCGGAGCCGCTCTGCCGCCGGCCCCCGGCGTGGACTGCGCGTCCTGCACCCGCTGCACGTCCTGGAGGAGGCCCGGAATGTCGGGGTCCTGGCCGGCGGCGGCCCGCGCGATGGTCAGCAATACGGCCTCGTAGAAGGCGTCCCGCACGGCGGGCGCCATGACGTCCGAGGCGTCCAGGCAGCGGGGCCCTTCACGGAGCCGCCGGGCGATCTGGCCCTTGATCGCGTCGCCTTCCGGCTTCACCTGACGGTTCGCCGAGAAGACGCCCGCCTGTTCGACCCATCTCCGCTGGCCCTCCTTCGAAGCCAGCAGTCTGATCAGCTCCTGTGCCTCGGAGCGATCGCTGAACAGCGCCGCGAAGTCGCCGGTCACCTCGTGGGCCCGGACTGGGCCGCCGCCGTCGGGCAGGAGCGGAGCGGAGTCCGTCAGGCGCGCGTGCCTCGCGTCGGATCCGTAGAAGGAGAGCGCGAAGGAACCCTGGTGCTCCAGGGCGCACTCGCCCGAGGGGTTGTCGAACAGCAGACCATGACCGCCCGGGTCGCCGCGGTGGTCGGTCAGCAGAGCCCTCTCGGCCGCGCGCTCGTCCTGCCGCAGCAGACCGGCCCAGGCCTCCCAGGCGGTGCGCACCGGATCGCTTCGCCACCACTTCGTCCCGCCCGTGCCCAGCGCCCACTTCTCGTAGACCTCCGGGCCCTCCCGTTGCAGCACGAGGTCCTCGATCCAGTCGGTGCCGGGCCAGCCGGAGGCGCCGTCGTCCCCCATGCCGATGCACCACCTCTTCAGCGGGGCCGGTGCAGCGTCCGGCTTCCGGCCCCCGCGGTACCAGACGATGCTCTTCAGGTCCGCCTTGACCGGGACCCAGTACACGTGCCCGGGGGACGAGGCGGCCGCCATCCAGGGGGCGCCGTACTCCCGCGGGTCGTAGAGATCGTCCAGCGGCTCCAGGAGCTTCTGGTCGGCGTACTCGGCGAGTTCACCGAGGCCCGGCATGATCACGATGTCCGGGGGGTCCCCCGCCTGCACCTTGGAGAGCAGCACCTCCCGCTGGGCGGCGGTGCCCTGGTAGCGGAAGGGGATGCCGAAACCCCGCAGCACGGTCTCGAACCGCTCCGCCTGCCCGGCCGTCCACGTCCCGAGGATGGTCACCGGCTCCTCGTCGTCGTGCTGCGCCCAGACCACCACCATGCCGCCGGCCGCGATCAGCAGCATGACCACACCGAACACCAGCATCCTGAACCGCCGGGTCACCGTCGCCTCCAGTAGTCGTGGTCGAGCCGCAGACCGAGCCCCAGCGCGGGCAGGACGACGGCGAGCAGGCTGCCGACGAGAGCGCCCCGGTACACCGACTCGGTCCACGTGCCGTCGGCCAGCCGCTGCCGGACCTCCTCCGACGTCTCCGTGACGCGCTGCTGCCGCACCTCGGCCGACGGGCCGCTCTGCCAGGACGCCTCGGTGATCCGCCGCAGCTCCCCGAGCGCCCCGTCGAGTTCGTCCTGGGTGGAGTACGCCGTCAGCAGCGGGACCACCGCGAGCAGCACGGTGAGGAGGAGGGCCGCGAGCAGGTACGGGTTCCAGTCCCGGCCGCAGCGGTCGCGCAGCACGAACAGCGCCGAGAGCAGGGTCAACGCCACCGCGACCAGGGCGAGTTCGGCGGTCCACCACCCGGTGTGCTGCCACCGCCCCATGGCGGTCGTGGCCTCGGCGTGCTCCAGCTGGTTCCGCTGCAGGACCTTCAGGCGCGGTGCGACTCCCACCGTGTCGCGGGTGAGCAGCGACTCGGCCTCCCGAAACCTCAGCTTCCGCATGAGGGGCTGGTCACGGTAGAGGGACGTGCCGAGGGCGAGCGAGTCGCTGTAGGTGGCGAGCAGGCCCTTGACCGTGCCGAGGTCCTGGTCCGTGCGGTCGGCGATCCGGGACAGGCCCTGGTCGGCGGCCGAGAGCTGGGACCGGTAGGCCTCGCCCGCGCCCGCCACGCCGACGAGGTCCCTCTCCACCAGGCTGCCGGCCTCCTCGTGGGCGCGCAGGGCCGCGAGCCGGGCGGCGGCGAGCCCCTGCACGGCCGGCGCCTCGCGGGACGCCAGCGCCTCGGCGCCGTGCTGGACCTGACGGCTGGAGAGGAAGAGCGCGGTCGACGCCACGGCCGTGAGCAGCAACAGCACCAGCAGGTGCACCTCCAGCAGCCGACGGGTCCGCCAGGAACCCAGACGCCCGCGCCAGAAGGCGGCGGGGGAGTACCGGCGCCAGGAGGCGGCGCGTCCGGCCGTCACAGCAGCTTCTCCCCGCAGGCGATGCAGTAGCGGGCCTCGCTCCCGGCCGGCGTGCCGCAACCGCCGCAGCGCGGACCCGGCCGGGCGCCGACGGCTTCGGCCAGGGGCCCGCCGGGACGGGACCCGGCGCGCAGGATCATCGGGCCGAGGGTGTCGGCGTCGACGGTGCGCAGCCGGATGCGCCCCCCGGCCGCGTCCTCGATGCGGGCGACCGCGCGGATCTCGTCCAGCACCCAGTCCGTGCCGAGCCGCACCGCCAGCCGGGCGGCCTGCCCCAGGCGGTCCTCCGCGGTGTCGCGCCGGTGTTCCCGGAGAGCGACGAGCCCCTGGCGCAGGGCGCTCCGCATCCGGGCGGTGGCGTTGAGGGCGCGCACGCTGTCGGCGCCCGCCGGGGCGTGCGGCGGGGAGTGCCCGGGAAGGTGCCAGCGGGCAGTGACGGGCGCGTGGACGTCACCGATGGAGACCATGGCGAACTGCAGCTCGGTCTCCAGCGGGTCGGTGTCGGAGTCGGCGACCAGGGTGAGCAGGTAGTCGCGTCGGCCCTGCTCCCACTGGTAGGTGGGGAAGCTCCAGCAGTGCGGCCGGCCGGGCCGGGGCAGCCCGCCGAGCCGGTGCGGCCGGGGCGCCTTCTCGCTGAGCGAGACCTGGCGCACGGAGGGCCGTACGGTCACCTCGACCGGCAGCTGGGGAGTGTGCACCCGGCGCAGCCGCTGGATGGCGGCGGTGATCGCGGGGCCGAGTCCGTCGTCCACGAACTCGGCCGTGCCGTGCAGCCGTTCGGCGAGGGCCAGCAGGGGATCGGGGGACCAGTCCGTGCCCACGGCGAACACGTCGCAGGTGAACTGCCCGGCACAGGCCTCCAGTTCCTCCTCCAGACGGTCGTCGGCGGCGACGGCGCTGCTGCCGTCGGTGATCAGCACCAGATGGCGTACGGACACCGGCCGGCCGGCGAGCAGGGCGCGCGCCCCGGCCACCCAGGCGGCGTACCCGGCGGGACGTGGCCCCTCCCGGTGCAGCGGGAGCGAGCCCGCGACGAAGGCGGCCCGGCGCCTCTCGTCCCGGTCGGCGACGGCCCACTCGCCGTCACCCCGCGGATAGCACCGGACCGGCTCGGGGCCGCCGCCGAGCACGGCGAAGGAGATGCGGTCGGGCAGGGCGCGCAGCGCCGCCGGCAGGGCGTGCCGGACGGCCGCCCGGTGGGATTCGGCGACGTCCACCGCGATGATCACCGCGAGCTGGACCGCGGGCAGATCGGTGGGGGCGCCGCCGGCGGCCACGTCGACCCGCAGATGGGCCTCGATCTTCGCGCTCCGGTGCGGGCGCGGATCGTCGCCGAGGTCGACGTGGAGTCGGATGCCCGGCTGCGGGGGCCGGGTGGGGCTGCTCATGTCGTACGTCACCGCTCCTTTCGCCTTCGTCCGCCTGCGTCGCCGGGGGCTGTTCCGTCCGGTCGGGGCGCACGGTCAGAACACGGTCTGCGGCCGCACCGCGTGCATGAGGTCCACGAGGTGCTCGTGGGCGGCGGCCGGTTCCTGGTGGTGTGCCGCCAGCCGCCGGTAGTGCGACTCCAGCTGCTCGCGCAACGCGCGCTCCGGCGCGCCCAGACGGCGCAGGGCGCGGGCGGTGAGCCGTCCGGCACCGCTTCCCGGGGAGCCGGGACGGTCGCTGAGGCTGTGCACCGCGTCCAGTTTCCACTCGTGGAGTTCGGTGCTCAGGCGCAGCGCCTCGTCCTCGGACAGGCCAGGCTCCCCGTCGCCCGGACGCCGGCCCACCAGGCCGTGCAGTTCGGCCAGTGCCGCGTCGACCTCGGCGGGCAGGGGCAGCGGATCGCCGTCCCCGGGCAGCCGGGCCGCGCGGATGCGCAGGGCGGCGATCCGGGCGACGGTGTGGTCCAGCGTGCCCTGCCGGACCCGGCCGAGCACGTCGATGGCCGTCCGGCGGTCGCGTGCGCGGAGCGCGATCCTGGCCAGGCCGAGGGCGGCGCCGCCGTGCGCGGGGTTGCGGGCGAACACGGCCTCGTACAGTTCCTTGGCCGTGGGCCCGGCGGGGTCGTCGCCGAGCCGTTCCGCGCAGTGGGCGAGGGCCAGTTTGGGGGCGTACTCGCCGGGCAGCTCGAGGTGGACCCGCGTGAAGTGGTTCCGGGCCTCGGCGACCTGCCGGGGGTCGTCGTCGAGGTCGGCGCCGCGCAGCGCGAGCAGGGCGCGGTGCCACTCCAGCCGCCACCGGCGCACGGCGGACGGTCCGGGTACGGAGTCGGCGGTGTCGAGCTCCTCCTGGGCGCGCCGCAGGTCGTCGCGGGTGTTCCGGCCCAGCAGGACGCGCACGTTGTGCAGGCGGATCTCCACCGAGGGCGGCTTCTCGTCCTCCTGGTCGAGGAGCCGGTCCGGGTCGTAACCGCTGCTCACCTCGAACCGCGTGGCCTGCGGATCGCCCGGATAGGGCCTGGGCACCGGCAGGCAGGCGGCGATCTCGGCGGGTGTGGGCGTGCCGAGGTCGAGGACCGGTGCCACCGGCGGCTGGTACCGGTCGCGGCGGGGCCTCTCCAGCCAGTGCTCGATGCCCGGCACCGTGCCGAGCCGGGCGCCGGGCAGCCGGGTGGACGGCCGGAAGTGGTCGGAGGGCTCCGGCGGGTCGCTCTTGCCGCGCAGCGCGCGGATCTCCCGCAGGGCGCCGCGCAGTTGGCCGACCATCTCACGGGCGTCGGTGAAGCGGCGGCCCGGGTCGGTCCGCACGGCGCGGTCGACGACCCGCTGGAAGGAGGCGGTGCCGAGGCCGGGCGCCTCGGTGACGGCCCAGCGGGAGAGTTCCCGCAGGGTGACGCCGACGGTGTGCAGGTCGTGGGCGACGGTGGGCGCGGCCGACGTCGCGGTCTCGGGCGCCATGTAGTCGGGCGTGACGTGGGCGGGCGGCAGGCCCTGGCCCTGTTCGCGCATGCCGCCGAGGTCGATGACCTTGATGCCGTCCCGGTGGTGCACGACGTTGGAGGGCTTCATGTCCCCGTACACGAAGACCCGTTCGCCGTCGGCGTGCAGATGGACGAAGGCCTCGAGGATCTGGCAGCCGTACGCCGCGACGTGCTCGATGTCGAGGACGGACTCCCCGCGCCGCACCTCCTCGGTGACCCTCGCGAGGGTGCCGTCGCCGACGTCGTCCATGACGATGTAGCCGCCGGTGACCTGCCCGCTGTCGTCCCGGCGGGCGACGAAGTCGCGGATCTGGACGATGCGGGGGTGGCGGATGGCGACGAGGTTGCGGCGTTCCACGTCGGCGAGGCGGGCGCCGTCGTGCTCGTACCGGTTGAGCAGTCCCTTGACGGCGACGACGTCACCGAGGTGGGTGTCCTCGGCGAGGTAGACCCAGCCCTGGCCGCCGTGCGCGATGGGTCCCATGATCCGGTACTGGTCGCGCAGCAGGTCGCCCTCGGCGAGTTCGGGCCGGTACGAGTAGCGTTCGCCGCACGCCGGGCAGAATCCCTCGATCGGCACCGGTCCCTCGGTGTAGGGCGGGGCGAAGGTGATGCCGCAGTCCGCGGACGAGCAGCTCATGCGGATGCGCAGCGGGGCCTCGGGACGGATGAGGCGCTCCCCGGCGGGGCGCGGTTCGCGCTCGGGGAGGGCGAGGAGTTCGCGGGGGCCGAGTGCGCGGGGGTCGTCGGGCAGGCCGGGCAGTCCGGGGCCGTTCGCCGCGCGGCCGCAGGCGGCGCAGTAGCCGGTGGGCAGCACGGTGCCACCGCAGGGGGCTCCGGTGAAGCGCCGGTGCGGGCAGGTCGTCATGGTCGCGCGGCCCTCCTTCCCCGCCCGGGCCGGGCGGTGCGCCGCGTCACCGGTCCCCGCAGCGTCTCAGGTCGGCGCGCAGCGTCCTGATGAGGGCGCGCAGCCGGGTGAGTTGCTGTTGCGGGTCCCGTACGTCGTCGAGCAGGCGGCGGGTGGCCCGGTGCCGGTCGGCGGTCTCGGTCACGGAGCCGAGGGAGGCGCTGTCGACGATGTCGCGGCGTATCGCCCGGCTGAACTCCGCGCGCTGCAGGCGGTCGAGCAGCGTGTCCGCGTGGTGGAGGAGCGCGGGCCGCAGGAGGAGGTCGCGGGACGCGGCCCAGCCGGGCCCGCCCTCGTGCCGGAAGACGAGCAGCAGCCGGAAACCGAACACCCGTAACCGGGCCAGGATCTCGATGAGAGGACCCGGCTGCGGCTCCTCGTCGAGACCGTCTACGAGGACCGTGACCGGCCGTACGGGCACCCGGTCGGCCGCCCGCTCGGGCCGCCGGGCCTTGGCGCCGCGCAGCCAGTCCCAGTACGCCAGGTACTCGCCGGCCGGGAAGGTCACCTGGTCCAGCGCGTGGTCGATTAGCTCGGGCCTGCTGGCGCCACCGCGGTGGACGACATGGGCGCGGTGCAGCAGATGGCGCAGGGAGCGGTCCTTGCCGCTGCCCGGGGGCACCACGGTGATCTTCACCGGGTCCTCGTCCGGGTCGTCGAACCACCGGGTCAACCGCTCCTCGAAGCCGTGGTCCCAGGCGCCCGGACCGCTCAGCTCCTTGACCACCGGCGAGAGTTCGGCGATGCGGCCGACGGGGATCAGGTACGAGAAGGAGAGCCGGTTGTCCTCGGGCAGGGCCGCGCCCAGGTCTCCGCGCCAGCTGACGACGAGGCCCACCACCCGGGCGGGACGGTCCTCCTCGGGCCGGGTGCACACGGCGGCGCCGCTGAACCCTGCGCGCACCACCTCCGACCGGGTGACGGCGTCGAGCTGCACCCGCTCACCGCTGGCACCGCCGATCCGCCCCCACAGGCTCATGCCGTCGTCGAAGCCCTCCGCGTAACCGGTCGCGTACACCTCCATACCACCCCACAGCCGGGTGTCCAGCGGAGCGCGGCGCGCCTGCGGACGGGGGCTGTCCAGGCGCAGCACGGCGACGTCCTCGCCGCCGGCGCCCTCCGCCAGCCAGCCGCCGGGCATGACCCGCGCGGCAACCGGTTCCAGCCCGCCGTTCTCGGCGAACTCCAGCCACATCACGGCGTCCGGACGGCGCACCACGTGCGCGCACGTCAGCGCCGTGTACTGGTCGACGAGCACGCCGGCGCCGCAGACGGGGCCGTGGGCGTCCTCGCGCCGCAGCCGGAGTCTCCAGTCCGCACGCAGTTCCCCCATGCCGTCTCACACTACGTGCAAAGCACGGGGCGTCCCTAGACTTGTGAGCAGGGTGCATCGGTCGATCAACCGAAAGTGGCGGTGTGTTGACATGGCGAACGGGGAACCGATCGGTCTGGCGGAGGCCATCGGCACGGTGCGCGCGGAGCTGGCGCGGGCCCAGGCCGAAGGCGCGGAGAGCGACTGGCGGTTCCACGTGGAGCAGGTCAGCCTGGAGTTCTCGGTCCAGTTCCACCGGGCCGGCGAGGGCGGGGCGGGCCTGCGCCTGGGCGTGGTCGAGGCACGTCTGGGCGGCTCGGTGAGCCACGACTCCACGCACCGCATCGAGGTCGCCCTCAAGCCCCTGCCCCGCCCCGACGGCCGGCACCACGAGGTCGGCCGCGAGGACACCACCGCCCGGAGCTGAGCCACTCCGCTCCGGAACCCCTCCCGCCGCGCTGCTGTGGCCATGCGTCGTCGGGCACCGAGGGGAACGAGGGGACCGGCCACGGCCCGGACGGTACCGAGGGGGACCGGCAATGCGATCACCGAAGGCGTCAAGTCGAGCTCCGCACGTTCCACTTGATACCAGTGGGCGGACGAGGCGATCGCTCCCGTGACCCAGATGCGCTATGACCGACGTGTACGGGTCTTCGTCGAGGTCTGCGGCGGCCCCGACGACTGGCAGGAGGCCGAGAAGCGCTTCGACGCGCACGGCTGGCCCGTTCGAGGGTTCCACTCGGACGGGGAAGGGCCTTTGGCGGCAGCGCTGCGGCAGGATCCCGGGTCGCGCGTGTACGAGGTCGAAGTCCGCCTGTTCGGTGCGGCGAAGCGGTGCGATCGCGGGGCTGTGGACCGGCTGCGCAAGATCATGCGCAGAGCCAGGATCGAGGCGTACGTCCGTCGTGCCGAGCCGTTGGACAGGGACCGCGAGATGTTCTCCAACTGGCGGGTCGTCAGTGTCGATCACCGGCGCCCCGGCGGGCGTCCGAGGTGGAAACGGTTCCTCCTGCGCAGGGCCGTGATGCTGGGCAGGTATGACATCGACGGCATCGTCTCGGGCACGCCCCGCCAGGCCGTGCGACTGGCACGCGCCGAGCCCATGGGCGGGGCAGCCCCCTCGGCTGTGTCCGTGAGGCCGCTCGACGGCCGCTGGCGGGGCTCCGTGAAGTACTGGCGGGAAGAAGAATTCGAACGCCGACTCCTCCTCTTGGTCTTCTGGGCGTTTCTGCCGGCCGCGGCGCTGGTCTTCGCCTCCGGCGCGCCCGGCCTTGCGCGCTGGTTCTGGATCCTTGTGGCATGCCTTGGCGTGTACCGAGCCGTGCGCGCGGGGTGGGGCCTGTTCCGTGAGGGCGGACCGGCGGGTGTCGGACTCTCCCTGTTGCTGGTGATGCTCTTCACCTCGATGGGGCTGGGGGTGTTCAACAGCGAGGGGAAGGGCTGGACACCGGAACAGATCGTGGTCACGGTGACCGTGATCGGTGTCATCAGTGGGCTGAGGCTTCTCGTGCGCCAGTGGACCTGGGGGGAGTGGGTCGCCTGGGTGGCTCCCCTCGTGGCGACCCTGGCCCTCTCCTCGTTCGTGGCCGCAGGCTCCGTCCTGCACGCCTTGTACGCCGACGGCCTGAGCCTCTCACCGGACGACCTCGGCGTACCGCCCGCCTGGCAGGCGCTGGCCGGAGTGAAACTGCTCATGATGTTCAGCATGGTGATGGTGCTGCCCGCCTGGTGGGGCTTCGCCCGCCACCGACACCACGGGTACGCGGCGCCGGGAGACGGGTTCAACATCGTCCTGTATGTGCTCGTCCTCCTGCTGATGGTCGCCGGCGCGACGCTGCAGGCTCTCGACTCGGCCAGAACCGCCGTGAACGAAGTGGTCGCGGCGGCCGAGAGCGGTGAGGTCCCCCCGTCCTACTTCGGGGCCGAACCGGCGTGGACGTGTGTGCGCCCCTTGGTCGCCCTCGACGAACTGTCCGGTGAAGGTCCTCCGCTGAACCCGCGCACCCCGTATCTGTCCTTCGGTGTATCGGGAGACACGGCGGTGCTCTGGGACCCGTCGACCAGGAGTCCCGTGAAGATCCTGGCGAGCCAGGCATGGCTGAAGTCGGTGAAGTCGGGAACCGTGTCCTGCGCGGTGGACGCGACCAGGTCGGAGAAGCCCTGACCGTCGTACCCCGACACGCTGGAGCCGCGCACCGGAGGGCGGAGTCATGGCTCCCTCCGGCCGGCGGCGCGAAGGCGAGTGTGTGACGCGATCATCGGGCTTCGAACGCGTCGCGCACGCGCGAGTCGATCTCGACGACAGCCCCGGCCGGGTCGCCGTTTGGCGGGACCTGATCCTTGCCGTGCACCTTCTCGAGGCCGCCCTCGACCGGCAGGCCCGACGAGACGGAGGAACCCCGCACGGCCACTTCGAGCTCCTCGTGCTTCTCAACGCCGCCGATCGTCGGACCCGGGCGCTGAAGAGCCTCACCGACAGTCTCCGCTTCCCCTGGAGGGTGTTGAGTCCGGGTCGGATGTTCGGTGTTCTGCCCGCCCCGTGAGGACGCAGGATGACGCGCATGACTTTGGCCACCCCCGCACTGCACACCGCTCGCCTGCGACTGCGTCCCTTCACCGACACCGACGGGGATCCCCTCTTCGCACTGCACAGCAGCGCCTACGTGCTGCGCTACTGGGACTCCCCGCCGTGGAACGAACGGGCTCGAGCCGACCGCTTCATCGCGACGTGCCGGAAGACGGCGGACGAAGGCACCGGGGTGCGGGTGGCCATCGACCGTGCTTCTGACGGGGCCTTCGTCGGCTGGCGCGGTCTGACCGGATGGAACCCGGACTACCGCAGCGCGTCGTTGGGCTACGTCCTCGGCGATGCGATGTGGGGCCACGGCTACGCGACGGAAGCCGCGCACGCCGTGCTGAAGTGGGCATTCGGCACACTGGACCTGAATCGAGTTCAGGCTGAGACCGATACGCGCAACGTGGCGTCCGCCCGGGTCCTGGAGAAGCTCGGATTCGTGCGGGAAGGGACACTGCGGGAGGACTGCGTCGTGAACGGCGAGGTGTCCGACTCGTGGGTGTTCGGGTTGATCAGGCGAGAGTGGCGGCCGTCGGCCATGCCGACCCCGGCCCGCTGAGCGGCCGTTGCATCCGCTTCCGGTACAGGCCGCGTCCGGACTGGGCGAGGACGCCTTGGCGGGCCGGCGGCCCGGCCGCCGCCCTCGCCATGGTGTTCAAGCTGGTCGAGTCCGCCCAGGAACGCCGGCGCGCGATCACCGGCGTCTCCCTCGTCGCCCTGGTCCGCTCCGGGGCCAGGTTCGAGAACGGCTTCCTGGAGGAGTGCGACGAGACCGTCGCGACCTGATCGCACCTGGGGCACAGCCGTTCGGGCACGTCGCGCCTTCCCGCAGCCACGAGCAGGCGATGTGCAAGGCACTGGAGGCGTCTCACGTCCTCCTTTCCGCAAGGACGGGCCCGTACGGGCTCTGGGCGCCCGCGCACGGGGCAGCGGAGCCGGGGGACGGGTCCTCGCCTCCACAGACGGCACGGGGCGCCCCATCGGAGAAGGGCACCCCGATGGGGGCGTCCCGCACGGGTCCGCGGCGGGAGGGCGGCTCAGGCGGCGTGCGGCAGGAACGGGCTCGGAGCTCCGCTCCACGTCACACTCAGCGCCTCGCGGGCGCGGGTGCAGGCGACGAAGAGGAGGCAGCGTTCCCGGAGCAGGTCGGCGTCGTGCTGCAGGGGGTCCGCCTCGCGCGGGGTGACCTCCCGGGCGAACGGGACGGCGCCCTCGCCGGCACCGAGGACGGACACCGCACGGAACTCCAGCCCCTTCATCGCGTGCATCGTCGCCAGCCGCACCCCCTCGGCGCCCTGCGCGGTCTGCCCCTTGACCCGGAGCACCGGTATGCCGGCGGCCCCCAGTTTCTCCTCGGCCGTGTCCAGGGAGAGGTTGAAGCGTGCGCACACGCCGATCTCGTGCGGTGCCAGGCCCTCGTCGAGCAGCTCCCGGACCCGGTCCACCAGGGCCTCGGTCTCCTCCTGCCGGGTCGCGTACCCCTGCGCGTGGGGGCGGCGCCCGTGCAGCAGGGAGCGGTACCCGGCCAGCGAGTCCGTCCCCGCGCCCTCGAGCGCGTCGACGGTGACGGGCGCGAGGAGCCGTGCCGACCAGGCGAGGATCTCCTCGGTGGAGCGGTAGTTGACGCGCAGCCGGAAACTGCGGCCGGCCGTGGCGATGCCCAGGGAGCCGAGCGACACCCGGGAGTCGTAGATCCGCTGGTGCGGGTCGCCGGTGACGAACAGGTCGTCGGGGCCGGGGGACACCGCGGCGCGCAGCACACGCCACTGCGCGGGATGCAGGTCCTGCGCCTCGTCGACGACGACATGGGCGTACGGAGCCGGCTCGCCCGCGAGGAGTTCCGCCGCGCGGGCGCAGACCCGCAGGTGCGTGGTCTCACCGCGGTCCCGCAGGAACCGCTCGAACCGCTCCACGCCGCTCCACACCTCACGGCGGCGCGCGGGGCCGAGACCGGTGCCGCGGCCGCGGCGGCTCGCGCCGAGGTAGGCGTCGAGATCACGGAGGTTCTGGCCGAGCACGACGTGCCGGTACTCCTGGGCCAGGAACCGGGCGGTGACCGGCAGACCGAGCTGCTTGACGGCCTTCTCCCACAACTGCCGCTGTTCCCGGTCCCCGATCGGCCGGGGCGCGGCCGCCGACCTCGCGCGCACGACGCCGTGCGCGTAGGCGTCGACCGTCGTCACGTCGACCCGCGCCAGCAGCTCCTCGTCCCCGTCGAGGAGCAGGCCGAGCATCTCGCGCAGTCCGGCGGCGAGCGCGTTCGTGTACGTGGTGAGCAGGACGCGGCCGTCACCGGACCGGCCGAGCAGGTGCTTGACCCGGTGCAGGGCGGCCACCGTCTTGCCCGTGCCGGGACCACCGGTGACCTGGACGGGACCCCCGTACGAGGTGCGGTGGGCGACGCGCCGCTGGGAGGGGTGGAGGAAGACCCGCCAGGCCGCGAACGGCTTCTCCAGCACCTCCTCCAGCTCCTGCGGCCCGGTGACCAGGCGGATGCGCGCGGGGGTGTTGGCGATCACCGTGGCCAGGTCCTCGACCGGCTCGGCGGGCGCGTCGGCGGGCCTGCGGACGGCCACGACGTCCCGGTAGACCTCCTCCGGGCCGAAGCCCTCGGCGAGGTACTGCAGCACCTCCAGCTGGTCCTCCGGCAGGAGCGTGGAGAACGCCTCCAGCTGGGCCTTGTCCACCAGGGAACGCGCGGCGCGCAGCACCTGGTCGTCGATGCCGAGCTCGCGCAGCGTGCCGTCGGAGACGTCCGCGAACAGCAGCCGGGGAGCCGTGCGGGCGGCCGTCTCGTACAGCGGTGTCAGCTCGTCCAGGGCGACGGCGTTGCGCACCTCCAGGGCCCGGGTCGCGGAGTTGGCGCTGTACAGGCGCTTCGCCGCCCAGGTGTAGGCGTCGTCGTGCGGCAGGACGTTGACCAGCAGGAACATGTCGCTGCCGTCGTCGGGGGCGAGGACGACGCCCCGCCAGAAGTCGGTGATGCGTATGGTGCGCATCCGCCGGTCACGGGCGTTCTCGACGGACTCCAGGTGCAGTCCCTTGTCCGCGTTGAGTTCGGCGACGCTCATGGCCTGGAACTTGGCCATGGCCTTGCGGACTCCGGCTCGGACCGGTTTCTCCAGGGTGTCGTAGCCGTCCCAGAAGCTCTGGGCGAAGGCGAGCCGGGGCATGGGGTTCCTTCCTTTCCGCCACGGGGGCGTTTCGTGGTCACTGATGCGCGGTGGCTCCGGTCAGCCGTCCGGCGATGTCCCGGAGGGCCGACAGGAGCTGTCCCGGTTCGCGGGAGAGGTCGAGGCTGTGCTGGTACAGCCGTACTCCCCGTCCGCCCGCCCCCACGGCTGTCCCGCGCACCTCGTGGAAGCGCTCGGGCCGCCGTCCGGCCGCGTACACCAGGTGCGCCTCGCGCAGACCGAGCACGGTGGCGTACGCGAGCGCCTGGTACAGGTCGGCGTTGAGGAGTCCGTCGGCCTTCTCGACCTTGTACTTGGCGTCGACGACGGCGAGTGGGGTGCGGCCGTCGCCGGTGCGGACGACGAGGTCGGGGCGGATCCGCACGAGACCCGCGGTGTCGAGGTGGTGGGGGTCCTGGAGGCGCGCGGTCAGGCCGTGCTCCTTCAGGGCCTCGCGCAGGGCGATGGTGACGAAGTCCTCGAACAGCCTGTTCATGTCGAACAGGAAGCCGTCCACGGCGAGCGGTTCGGCTCCTGACGGTGGCGGCCGATGCTCCGGCGAGGAACCGCGCAGGACGGCCTCGGCGAGCCGAAGGGCGGGCTGGTAGCGGGAGTTGAGACGCGAAGGCTGCCAGCGCGGCAGCTCCTGCCCCCGCACCAGCGGCAGGACGTCGGCGAGCCGGACCCGCTGGTGGGCCAGGCGCCGCCGGACGGGGCCGGGGACGCCCGGCAGCCGCAGGAGCCGCTCGGCGGCGGCGCGCAGGATGCGGTTCTCGGCGGTGTCGGCGGTGTACGCGTCGTAGGCGATCTCCACGGGCGGCGTACGGCCGAAGTGCCGCCGGAGCTGCTCGGCCTCGCGCAGCCGCCCGCGCACCACCAGCGCGGACTCCTCCACCTCCCGGTAGCCTTGGAGGACCCCCTGCCGCAGCGCCGCGTCGATCCGCCGCTCCACGGCGTGCGCGAGCGCGGGCACGACGTCGTCGTACGCGCCGGTGTCGACGGTGCCCTCCCGCCCGTCGCGCCAGGCGCGCGCCGGGTCGAGGCTGAACCCGAGCAGGAAGAACAGCCGGCTCACCGGGGTCTTCGGCATGATCCGCACGACCGGACCGCCGGGCGTGCGGACGGCGCCGACCCGGCTGCCCGCCCGCAGCAGCCAGTGCCCGTCCCGGCCGGGGTCGGGGGTGGCGCTCTGCAGGATGCCGGAGGCGGCCAGCGCCCGCCCGGCCGCGGCGTCCAGCGGGGCGGAGACGGCGGGCCCGTACTCGTGCAGCACCACCTCGGGCACGGGCACGGTCACGGCTGCCGCTCGCGCAGCGCGTCGAGACCGTAGCGGGCGGCGACGTCGATTCCCTCGCCGTAGTGGTGCTCCTCGAGCAGCGGCAGGATCTTCGTGCGCCAGGTCCGTTCGAGACCGCCGTCGCGGTACACGCCCGGCTTCATCAGGTACGACGGCCCGATGGCGAAGTCGGCGTCGTCGATACGGGCGTTGAGGGCGTCGAGGAGACGGGCGGGCTCCTGGTCCCTCCCCTCGCGCTCCAGCCAGCGCGCGAGCAGCCCGGCGGTCGGCTCGGTGCGGGGGGACAGCTCCACGAACGCGAAACGGCGCCGCATCGCCGCGTCCACCAGCGCGATCGACCGGTCGGCGGTGTTCATCGTGCCGATCACGAAGAGGTTCGGCGGCAGCCAGAAGTCGTCCCCGGAGTAGGTGAGACGGACGGACTTCTTCCGGTACTCCAGTAGGAAGTACAGCTCGCCGAAGACCTTCGCGAGATTGGCGCGGTTGATCTCGTCGATGATCAGGAAGTACGGGATGTGCCCGTTGCCCTCGCGGGAGGCGAGATCGGCGAGCTCCCGCAGCGGGCCCGCCGTCAGCCGGAACGCCACCTCCCGCGTCTCGGGATCGGCGACGGGCCGGAAGCCCTCGAAGAAGTCCTCGTAGGCGTACGAAGGGTGGAACTGCACGATCTTGACTTGCTCGGGGCCGCCGCCGAAGTGCTAGGCCAGCTTCATCGCCAGGTACGTCTTGCCGGTGCCCGGCGGGCCGTAAAGCACCAACTGCTTCTCATCGATGAGGAGTTCGCGCATCTCCTCCAGCCAGGCGCGGTCGTGGACCAGGAGGTCGGCGGCGAGGTCCCCGTCGACGTCCGGCAGCGTCAGCTCCCGCTGCACCGGCCGCTCGGCGCTGTCCCCGGTCTCCGTCGGGTCCGTGCCCTCCACCTGTCCGACAAGCCCGTCCAACGCGTCCAGCACACCGGTCAGGTCCACGACGTCGTGCTGCACGGACAGCTTCTGCTGCACTTCCCCCGGCAGCTCCTCGTACGCGTGGCTGTCCGCCCGCCAGGCGACGGCCCGGCGCAGATTGGACAGCCCGCCCGGCGACGCGCTCTGCGTGGCCTCCCCGGTGATCCGTCCGACGTGCAGCCGGTCGTCGTCGAAGGTGGCGACCGTGTCGCCGACGCGCATCTGGGTCAGGAAGGCGTGCAACTCGTCGACCAGGCCCTGCTTCTGGTTGTACGAGGCCGCGCTCCCTCGTACCCCTTCTCGACGAAGCGCCGCAGCGCGCTCTTGGTCGGGTCGGTGTCCTCCAGCGGTGGCAGGTGCGCGCCCGCGAGCGAGACGAACCCCTCCTTCAGCCACGACTGCCGCACCAGGTTGTGCCCCGACACGTTCGAGCCGCGCACCAGCCACGCCTTGCGCGGAGGGCGCCAACCGGTGGACAGGTAGTCGGAGAGCGGATGCCCCTCGGCGGTGCGCCACGACTCCGGGCCGGAGGCGTCGTAGCCGTACACCAGCGCGGCGGCGGCCGAGGAGGAGTTGCACTCGACGTCCCGGGTCACCACCCAGCGCGCGGGCGCGTTCCCCGGCCGGCCGGGACCGGCCGGGGCGTCGACGAGCGCGCCGCTAGCGCGCAACTCCGCCCGGAACCGGCGGGCGTGGCGGCCGAGGCCGGGCCACTCCTCTGCGGTCACGACCGAGCCCTCGCGCAGCGCGAACTTGTACGTGCCGTTCCCGCCGAACTCGGTGAGCAGATGCCCGCGCGCCTCGGCGCCGTCCGGGGAGAGCTTGATGCGGAACTCGGGCGTGCCGGGGAGACAGCCGGGCTGCGGCATGGGTGACCTTCCGGGTGCTCAGGCAACGCAAGAACCGTAGAAGAGTGTGTTGGTACTGTCAACGGAGTCTATGCTGCGAGAGTCGTTCGATTCTCACCGGTCCGGCGAGCCGGTCGATGTGGGTCGAGTGACCCCTGGGTGCTGTGATTCGGCTATACGGTTCTGCCGGGACGTCAGTCGTGGGCTGACGTGGGGATGAGTCAGGGGGGACGATGATCGACTATCGCAAGGCAACACCCGTTCCGGTGTGGACGCTGGCGACGGGTGACGTCCGGGTGCCGGCGGTGGCCGGGGACGGGCCGATGACGGCTGAGCGTCTGGCCGAACTGCGCGGGGTGCTGGCCGCGTTGGCCGACCGGCCGATCGCCACACTCGAGTTGCATCCGCTGCCGGACAAGCTCGACCGCAGCCGGGGCATCTCGCTCGATGCCGCGAGTCCGCTGGCGCAGCACCTGTCGCAGCTGATCACACAGTCGGCGCGCGGTTCCGCGGCGGCCAAGGCGACGGCTTCCGGCGAGGGGCTGTACCGCATGGTGGTTCCGGCGAAGGTCGCCAAGCAGTTGGGGCAGGGCATCCTCCGCTTGATGCCGTCGAAGGCGGTGGCCGGTGGTGCCCGTGCCTCCGTCGTGGATTCGGTGACGGGCAAGATCGTCGCCGGTGTGACGTACGTGCCGGTCGGTAAAACGGCAACGGCGGGCGCAGCCGGCGGAGCAGGTGCGACTGCTGGCGTCGCGGCCGCCGGCAGTGCGGCGCTCACCGTGGCCGCACCGCTCGTGCTCATGGCCGTGGCGGTCGGGGTGAGCGCGCACGCCGACGCCAAGCGGCAGGAGGCCATCGAGCACATCACGGAACTGCTGGAGCAGCTTCAGGCGGACAAACTCGACGACGAGCACAGCGCGCTCAACGGCTGCCGTCCCGCCATCGACAAGGCCACGGCCATCCTGCTGGACCAGGGCAAGCTCGGTGTCTCGCTGGGACTCGACTCGGCGGTGCACGCCATCGACACCGCGCTGAGCAAGGCCGACATCCGCCTGGCCCGGTGGACGAGCGCGCTCGACAAGCTTCCCGACGGCGAGCCCGTCGAGATCGGCACGCTGACCGAGTCGTTCCCCGGTGTGGACGAACAGGGTGGCACGTTCCGCACCCACCTCGAACTGGCCGCCCTGGCGATCGCGTTGAAGCGGCGTGTCAACGTCCTCCAGGCGGTAGAGCTGGCCCAGAGCGACCCCGACAACCTGTTCGAGAATTTCACCCGTACGCTGCGGGGTGACGAGCAGCGCCTCGACGAGCTGGAGAAGGGCCTTGCCGGTGTCCTGCTGCGCCTGTCGGCGTTGGAGCTGGCCCGCCCGAAGAGTGTGCGTCCCGTCCTGACGAACGGTGAGGTCGACCGGCTGATGCGTACGGCGTACCAGATCCGTGGGCTGGGCGACGGTGTCGCGGTGGGCGGCCGTCCGACGGATGTGGCGATCGAGATCGCCCGTGACAAGGACGGCTCGGTGGTCGTGTTCCCCGCGCTGGCCGCGGCGGCGTAGGCGCGGGGGGTTGGGCTCTCCTCGGGCGACGCGGTCACGCGCCGGCCGGTGTCGTCAGCACCGCCCGGACCGTCTTGCCGCTGGGCGGGTAGGGGACGCAGTCCCAGTGGTCGGCGAGGGCGGTGACGAGGGTCAGGCCGCGTCCGCCGGCGGGGAGGGGGTCGGGCGCGGCGTCCGTGGAGCGGCGGGGGTGCGGGTGGAGGTCTCCGCGGGCGTCGCTGACCTCGACGCGGAGGCGGCGGGCGGCCGGGTCGAGGACGAGCGTGAGCCGGAAGCAGCGGCCGGGTACACGGCCGTGGAGTACGGCGTTGGCGGCGAGCTCCGCGACGACGAGTTCGGCACGCTCGGTCAGGTCCTGCGAAGCGCCCCGGGAGCGCAGCTCGGTCACCGTGAGGAGCCGGGCGAGACGGGCGCCGCGCCGTGTGGACGACAGCAACTGGGTGAAGGTGCTGACGAGGGCGCCCACTTGGGGTGTTGCGTGGTTCATGGCGCCAGAGTGGCGGCCGGACGCGGGCGGGGGCGAGTGCCGCGCCCCGTACGGAGAGCAGGCGTACGGACGGGGGAGGAGGGCGGTACGCCGGATCCCCGCCACGCCGTGTGAGGAACGCGGGAAGGCGGCAGAGGGTTCCCGATGTCCCGGGGCACGCCCGCGACCGGGTGCGGTCGAGCGGCCCGGGGGCCGGTGAGAAGCCTTCGCGGCACTGTGGCGCGCCGACCGACCCGCCGTCCACGGCCCACTCGTGCGGCACCCCGTCCGGAGCGTGCGCCCCGGCGTGGCGGACGGTATCGGCCGGTGCGATGGGACGCGATGAGAAGGGGCGGATCCCGGGGGCGTCCGGGACGGCGGCGGCATGCGGAATCCGTGCGTAAAATCCACGCGACCACATCGGGGGAGTCAGACATGGAAACGATCACCGTCCAGTTGCCGGGCTCCGCGCGGTCGGCCGGAAACGGGCTCGACAGGCCTGAGTTACTGCACCTGGGGCCGGGGAACGTCGTCGACTTCGGACGCGGTCTGCCCGGTGACGGGGGAGTGGCCGTCCCCCTGACCGATCCCGGCGTCTCACGCCGGGCGGGGCGGCTGGAGGCGGCCGGAGACTACCGGCGGCTGTCCAACTTCAGCCGGAGCGTCTCCTACGTGGTGGAGAACCTGGAGGGCGCCGGCGAGTACATCACCGTGGCCCCGGGGCGCCTCGGCGCGCCCGTGCCGTTCGAGTTCTCCCGGGTGGTGCTGCCCGCGCTGTCGGGGACCGCGGCCTTCAAGGTGTTCGCCCCGCAGCACGCCTACCTCGGCCACGAGGTCGCCGACGGCGCCGGGGAGCAGACCGTCCACCCCATCGCCCTGGACCCCACGTCCAAGTACTTCCTCGTCCTGGTCGCCCTGTGCGAACAACGGCTGCGGGACGCCTCGGACACCACCCTGCCCGGCGTCGGGGACATCGTGGAGCGACTGCGTCCGCTGGAGTCCTGCCGCGGTCTGACGCGCTCGGCGGTCAACTAGCACATCGACTACCTGGCCTCCGCCAAGCTGCGCCCGGACCTCGGCGACGAGACCCCGGTCGACGGCGCCCGCACCGGGGCCAAACGTGCCCGGCCGGCCTCCGTGGCGCTCCGCTTCGGTCTGGTCCGCGAGGAACACCTCGCCCTGCTGCCGCCCCGCGGCGCCGGGCGACCCGCCCCGTGGGAGGCCCGCGCATGATGACGTCCGACGCCCGGGAACCCCTGGGAACACCGCGCCCGTCCCGCCTCCCGGAGGGTTTCCGCATCGACGGCTGGGAGATCGGGGCGGTCATCGGCTCCGGTGGCTGGGGCACCGTGTACGAGGCCCGTGCGGTCGCCGACGGCGCCCCGGCGGCGGTGAAGGTGCTGCCGACCGGCGCCCTGGCACCCGGCCAGAGCGCCGCGCTGGGCGAAATCGTCGAGCGGGAGGTGCGGTTCAGTTCCGAGGCCGACCACCCCCACCTGGTCCGCACCCGTGCCGTGCGCACCGTCGACGCCCCGGACCTGCCCGCCCTGGACGGAGCCGTCGTGCTGGTCATGGACCGGGCCGAGGTCAGCCTGAAGGACGTCCTGGACGCCGCCGGGACCGGTCGCCCGATCGCCGGCGCGGACCGTGTCCTGCGCGGGGTCGCCGCCGGGCTCGCCCACATGCACGGCGCCGGCTGGGTGCACGGCGACCTCAAGCCCGCCAACGTCCTGCTGGGCGCGGACGGGCAGGTGTGGCTCGCGGACTTCGGGCTGGCCGCGGAACTCGACGGCAGCCACGCCCACCTGCCGCCGCTCGGCACCCTCGACCACCTGCCGCCCGAGTGGTGGTCCCAGCGCACCGGCACCCGCGGCTCCGTCGTCCGGCCGACCGCCGACGTCTGGGCCTTCGGTGTCCTCGCCCACCAGGTGCTCACCGGCGGCCTGCACCCGTTCCCCGGCGCCGACGCACGGGCCCGCTCGCTGGCCGCCCAGGCCTACGCGCGCGGCACCGCGCCACTGCGTCTGGACGCCGGCCTCGGCGAGGGCTGGCGCCGGCTCGTCGCCGACTGCCTGGCCCCGGACCACGCCTCCCGCCTCCCGCACACGGCGGAAGCCCTCGCGGCGCGGGTCGAGCGGCTGGCGGGCGGGACGCGCCGCCGGCGCGGACGCCTGGTCCCGGCCGTCGCCGCCGGGCTGGTGGGCCTGGCCGTCGCGGCGGTCACCGGGACGGTCGTGTTCGGCGGCGACGAATCCGAGGACGACGACGGCCGCGGCGCCCCCGCCGTCGTCACCGACGCGCGCGTCGCGGCGCCCGGTGAGATCCCCGCGGACTCCGACGTGCCCGAGGCGCTGCGCTCGGTCATCACCAAGGCCGCCCACCGCTGCACCGACGAGGAGATCACGCCCGCCCTGCTCGCCGCCATGCTCAAGGCGGAGAGCGGATTCGACGAGGACGCCGCCCGCCCGGCCACCGACGAGTACGGCATCGCCATGTGGACGCCGTCGGTGTTCCGGGCCTGGGCGGTGGACGGGGACGGCGACGGGGACAAGGACCACATGTCGCCGCCGGACGCGATCGCCACCATGAGCGGGTACGTGTGCTGGCTCGACCAGCGGTTCAAGGAGGCGGGGATGCCGAAGGGGGCCCTGCCCGCCCTGGTCGCGGCCGGCTACCGCACGAGCGACCGCGCCGTCATCGAACAGGGCGGCGTGCCCGAGCAGGTCCGGCCGCACGTCGACGAGGTGCTGCGTCATCTCGCCGCGTACGGCGGGTGAGCCGGCCCCCGTGCCGGCTCACCCGCCGTCGTTCTCGCCGGCGACGCCGTCCCGGTTCAGACCGGTGGCACGGCGGCTACGGCCGCCGTGCGGGGTCTTCTCAGGTCGGGCGCCACTCGGAGAGCGTGACCGAGTTGATGGGATCGAGGTTGAAGTACAGGCCTTCCTGGGAGTTGATGCTGTCGTGGCAGTCCGTGCCGACGCTCTTGCAGAGGTAGGCGAGCGCGTAGTCGGACTGGTTGTTGAGCACCCAGTGGTAGCCGAACTGGTTGTAGATGCGGTGCGGCCCGTACGCCCAGAACACGTGGCTGGGGCTGACGGCGGGGTTCTGGTTCTGCGGGTAGATGCACACCGCGCCGTACGGGCAGTTGGCCCACGAGTCGGCGGCTTGGGCCTGGGTCGTACCGCCCGCCGTCATGGCGGCGGTCGCGAGAGCCAGCGCGGCGGCCCCGCGGAGGAGTTTGCGCACGGTCATGCCTTTCGAGAGTCGCCCTGTCGTTGCGGCAGCCCGGTGGCTGCGCTGACACAGTAGGAGGACGAGCGGCGGGAGTGGTCCTGACGGATGTCAGGGGCGGGCGGTGCCGGGGTCCGCCTCGCCGCACCCGCGGAGACCGGCTCGTCCCGGCCGCTCCGACAGCGGGCCGCGCCGGGAAGGGGAATCCCGAGGCGCCGGGGGCAGGGCCGTGAACCGAACGGGCCGCACCCCGGAGTGGGGGTGCGGCCGGGTGTGCGTCTTTGGTGTCAGTCGGCCGAGGGCCTGGGGTCCGTCGGCCCTTGGCCGGGGACCGCGGTGTGCTCCGGGCTCTGGGCGGGGGCGGGGACGCGGTCCGTGGAGGAGGAGACGGCGAAGATCTCGTCGAGGGTGGTGGCGTCGATGGCGCGGTCGAACCAGAGGTCCAGGAGCGGCATGTCCGTGCAGGTGGTGACGTGCTGTCGGGTCTCTCCCGTCAGCGAGAAGCCGCGGCGCTCCATCAGGCGCAGCAGTTGCTCGGCCTTTCCGGCCACGCGTCCTTCCTTGAACCCCTCCTTGAAGCCTTCTTCCAGTCCTGCGAGGCGGGCGTCGCCCACGATGGTGCCTCGTCTGGGGGTGAAGAGTGTTTCCATCAGGTTCCTCCGGATTTTCCGGGAGCGTTCGATGCCCAAGCCGCGTGCGGGTCAGGGCGGGGGCGAGTGCCGGGTCTGCTCTACGCGCACGGGCAGGGCAGTTCGGGGAGCGTGCGGTTCGGGGAGCACGTGACCACGGCCAGGGTGAGGTACGAGGGGCGTTCGAGGTAGTGGCCGTACGAGATGTCGGCCCCGGAGCGCAGGCGTTCGGCGGCGGCGTCCACCAGGCGGGCCAGGCGTGCGGTGTCCCGGTCGGCCTCCACCGCGAACCGGGGCGTGTACTCGGCCAGCCGTTCACCGAGCCAGGCCGCCGCCTCCTTCGCCTCGTCCCAGGTGCCCCGGACCAGTGAGCGGGGCTTGGCGAGCCAGTACGCCGTCTCCAGGGGCGGGAGGTCCGACGTGCGGAACTCCGCGGCGACCTGGCGGTAGCGGTCGATCAGTTCCGGCCTGCCCCCGGCCGGGGGCAGGCCGGGGTGCGAGGGCCGCCGCAGGGCCTCGTCGTCGAAGCGTGCCTTCGGGCCGGTCCAGAGGTAGGCGTGGTGGTGCACGAGCTGTTCCCGTTTCGAGAGGCGCCGGCCGGGCGCGGGCGTGGAAGGCGGGCCCGGCCCGGCCGGCGGGAGGGGAGGGGGATCAGACGCCGATGCCGAAGCGCGCCGGGTCGATGCCAGCCGCGTCCAGCTCCTGAGTGGTGAAGCGCAACGGCTGCGCGTCCGGGCGCTTGCTGTCGCCCAGGGCCCAGGCGTCCTCACCGATCCGGGCGAGGGTCACGCAGCCCTCGGTGCAGGGACCGCCGCACGCCTTCGTGAACGAGGCCCCGCTGATGTCGAGTGCGTACAGGTGGGTTCCGTTCTGCATCACTGCACCTTCTTCCGGTTCGTCTGAACGCGGCCAGGTCCTCCGGCCGCTGCCCGTGCAGGGCGGGAGTCCACGGGAGGGGCGACGGCCGCCCGGGTGTTTCCGCAGGTGACCGGCGGACACGGACGGTTTCTCCTCGCTCTCCGTGACCTCAGAGTGGCGGTCGGCCGGGGTGGGAGACGAGCATGGCACTCCATACGCTGAGTCAACGTACGGACACGAAGAGTAGGCGGTACGTCTGATTGTCCGTCAGGCTGGAGGTGAGCGCGGGGCGGCGTGAGGAGCCGCCGCGGTGCGGTACGTGAGGAAAGGGGCGGCGGATGGAGAGCGTGGGAGTCGAGGGGGAGGCGGCCGGGGCCGGGGGCGCCGGTGTGCGGGCGGTTCCGGTGGGGGAGTGGGAGCGGGAGCCGCATCCGTCGGACAGCCTGCGGACGTTCGGGGCGGTCGTCCAGGCGCTGCGTGAGCACGCGGGGCTCAGTCGGGTCGACCTGAGCGCCCGGGTCCAGTACTCCAAACACACGGTCGAGTCGGTGGAGTTGGGGCGGCGGATGCCGGACGAGGCGTTCGTGGAGCGGGCGGAGGAGGCGCTGGGCAACACCGGTGCGCTGCGGAAGGCGGCACGGCATCTGACGCGGGGGGAGGCGGGGCTGGCGGCTTGGTTCCGGCGGTGGGCTCGGCTGGAGCGGGAGGCGGTGAGCTTGTGCACGTATGAGTGCCGGTTGGTTCCGGGGTTGTTGCAGTCGGAGGGGTATGCGCGGGCGGTGTTCGACAACAGCATTCCGTTGCTGACCGACGAGCAGACGGAGGCGCAGGTTGCGGCCCGGATGGAACGGCAGGCGATGATGCGGGAGCGGCCGACTGTGCCGTTCGGCTTCATCGTGGAGGAGTCGGTTTTCCGGCGTGGGCTGGGTGGGGCGCAGGTCCAGGCGAACATGCTGGACCACGTGCTGGAGCTCACCGCTCCGCGCAACGTGACGCTGCAAGTGGTGCCGGTGGAGTTGGAGTTCCACGGGTGCCTGGACGGGCCTATGCGAATCTTGGAAACCCCGGAGGGGCGGCGGCTCGGGTACTCCGAAGGGCAGCAGAACGGACGGCTGATCTCCGACGCGAAAGAGATGAGTCTGCTCTGCCGACGCTATGACACACTGCGCTCGCAGGCCCTCAACCCCAAGGAATCCAGGGACCTGCTGGAGCGACTGCGAGGAGAGCTATGAGCAGCGGTACGTCGGAACTCGCCTGGTTCAAGTCCAGCTACAGCGGCACCCAGGGAGACGACTGCGTGGAGGTCGCGATCGCCGAACTGGCCGTCCACGTAAGGGACTCCAAGGACGCGACCCGCCCGTCCTTCGCCGTCGGCCGTGAAGGCTGGGGGCAGTTCGTACGGTTCGCGTCGGAGCGCTGAGCGAACTTGAGGGCGTACCGTCCGCTGGAGTAGCGAACGGCACGCCCTCACCGCGTTCGGGAGCGCGGGCCGTGCGGCTTCATCGCCGCTCCAGGCGGACCGTGACGTACGCGTAGGACTCGCCCTCCCGCGGCGCGCGGTTCCAGGACCGTGTGGTCAGCTGCGGCAGGACGCCCTCGGCCAGGGCGTGCCGGGGCAGGGAGAGGCCGAACTCGTCCTGCACGGCGGCCAGCAGGCACCGCTCGCGGTCCGCCTCGCCGACGCCGCGCAGGACCCGTTCCGGGTCGAGGGTGTCGGGTACCGGTCCCGAGCGTTCGACGTCGTTCGTGCCGCGCAGCGTATACGCGTACAGCTCCTCGCCCCGCTCGGCGACCGACAGGTGGAACAGCGTGAGGCCGTCGTCGCGGGTGCGGTGCGCCCACAGCACCACCGCGCGGCCGTCGCGCGAGGCGGCGGCGGCCGGGGAGACGAAGAAGTTCCCGGGCGTCGACGTCCGCGGAGCCGTGTCGTGGCCGAACGCCCACCCGGAGTCCGTCCGGCCCACCGCCAGCACGGCCCGGTCCTCCCACGGCGCCGACTCGTCCCGCTGCTTCCTGACGTCGTAGGGGAACCACCCGTCGGGGCGGAGGGGCGGCGGGGTCAGGCCCGAGCCCCCGTCCTCCCCGATCAGGCCGGGCAGCGCCTCCGGTTCCGCGCCCTCCACCCACAGGCACCGGTAGGAGCCGTACGGGGCGTTCCACCGCATGGTCTCCGCCAGCCAGCGCAGTCCCGGCGGATCCAGGTCCGGCACCGGATCGGGCACCGGGCCCTCCCGGCCGGCCCGGGGCGTGGCCAGCAGCTCCAGGCCGCGCTCCCGCGTCACCACCGGACCCAGCACGGGGTCCCCCAGCAGACCGACCGGTGCCAGCAGGTCCGGCCCCGGCGGTGACCACGACGGCAGCGCGGCACGGATCACCCGCCACGCCGTGTCCGTGTCCCCCCGTCTCGCCGACTCCCACGCCTGGGCCACCGCCTGTCCGAAGGCGCCGTCCGGCGCGTAGCGGTAGGTGCGGTCGCGCACCTGGGCGAGGATCGCGTCCGCGGCCGACGTGACACCGTCATCGGTCTCGGCGCCCAGCGGGAACCGGCGGGGAGGGGTGCCGGGGCGTTCGTCCCGCAGGTGCGCGGCGGCCATCACGGGCACCAGCTCACCCGTGTAGCGCGGATCGGCGACGAGCCCACCGAATCCGTGGTACCCGTACCCGACGCCGTGCGACAGCGCGTTCAGCTGTTGCAGCATGCCCCGGGCACGGGGCCGTCCGTAGCGCTCCGCCTTGGTGAGCAGCTCCCGGGCGGTCTCCCACCTCCCGCTCAGGGCCTCCTCCCGCGCACGCTCCACGTCGGCGTCCAGGGCCCGGGTGGTGTCGTTCTCGAAGCCGGGGAGACCCGCCCGGTCGGAGTGGAAGTCCTGGTACATCCGCTGCATATAGGCGCGGAACGACGGATACCGGTCAGGGTGTTCGCCGCTCCACCCCTTGTAGACGTACAGGGCCCACTCGCCGTCCTCGTCGGTGTCGCCCGGGTCCAGCAGGGCGTAGGACATGTCCGAGTCGGTCTCCAGCTGCAGTGCCCGCTGCCACATCCCGGCCAGCAGCACCTCCTGCTCGGTCGAGCGCTCGGTCAACCCCTCCTGGTAGGCCGGGGTCATGTCGAACGGGTCCCCGAACCAGTCGATCTCGTGGGCCGCGCCCAGCCGGTAGATGGATCCCCCGTCGAGCCGCCAGCCGTTGCTGGCCGCGAGGAACCGCCGGTAGGACGGAGGGAGCCGGGCGCCCAGGCGCTCCTCGGCGGCGGCTATCTCCGCCTCGGCCGCGGGCGGGGCGGCGAGCGCCAGGTCGGCGAGGGTCATGCCGCCCTCCGCCAGGTCCTCCATGTCGTCCTCGCCCGGGACCCATTCCTCCTGCCAACGCCGGAGGAACTGCTGCCAGTCGAAACGGTTCTCGGTCTCCTCGGTCACGGGCCGAGTGTGGCAGCCGCCACCGACAACGACGCGGGCACTCGGGCCCCGGTGGCCGTGGCCCGCCCACGTCGCTTCCCGCGCTCCTCGGGCGGCCGATCGCCCTCCTGGACCCGGATGGTGCCCAGGTGCCGTCGTGATCCGGGTGCCGAGCCGGACCAGGGCGTCCTGCGGGGCCTCGGCGGCACGCTCGCGAAAGGGTGACGTAACCCGCGGCGGCGCGGGTCCGGGAGTCCGCCCAGCCGTTCCGTCACTGGAGGCCCGGCCCGGTCGTGCGATGACCTGAATGTCCATGCCGTGCTTCTCGTGTCCCCGGGAGTGGTGCGGCGCCAAGGAGGCACAAGATGTCGAAATCGTCTCACCAAGGGTCGAACCGGACCTGGCCGGCGGAAGTCAAGCAACCACGTTCGCCTGGGAGACGGTTTTCGGGAACCGCTGTTCTTCCCGGGAGTATCTTGAAGATCAACGGATGAATGCCCGTAATGGCATGGGACAACGGGGAGTTGAGGCGGAGTGGGATACACCATTCCCGAAGGTGTCGACACGATGCTGGACGTGGTCGGGGTCGGTTGGCCCAATGTGGATGAGGACGCCTACCGGGACATGGCGGAATCGCTGCGGGAATTCGCCAACAACGCGGAAAGCGACGCCCATGACGGACGTCAATACATCCAGCGGCTGCTTTCCAGCGGCAATGCGGAGTCGCTCGATGCACTGGACCGGCACTGGCAGAAGGTGCAGGGGAAGCACAAAGACCTGGCGAGTGCGGCGCGGCTCGTTGCTGGTGCTCTGGACCGGGTGGCGGACATCATCGTCGCCCGGAAGATCGCAGCAGTCGGTGAACTCGCCGATCTGTGCGCCACGGTAGGTATCACGCTCGCCCTGGCCCCGGTCACCGCAGGCCTGACCACTCTGCTGGCCGCCGGCAAGATCGCGGCCACCCGGATCGCCTTCAAGCGCATCCTGAAGGAGATGGCCGAGGCGGCTGTTGCGGAGATCGTGGCGACGCTCACAGAACCCGCGGTCGCCGCGATCGAGAACATCATCACGGACCTGGCCATCCAGACGGCTCTGAACGTCACCGGTGTCCAGGACGGTTACGACACGGGCCGGACGGTGCAGACCGCCAAGGACGGGATGCAGCTCAATTCGACCGGCCGGGGCGCCGGTCCGGGGGGTGCCAAAGAACTCGGCATTGACTACGACGCCCACGGACGAGCTGGACTCGACCTTGCCGACGTACAGGTCAATATGCGCACCAAGACCGGTGGTTCGCTGGGAAAGGCGAAGGGGCACCATGGGCGGGCCAAGGGCAAGGACTCCCTGACGGCCGTCCTGGACACCACCATCGACGGGGTGGTGAAAAAGCTCGACAAGGCGCTCGACGACCTTGCGGAGCATGTGGGAACCAAACTTCCCAAAGCCATGGGTAAAAGCGCGAAGACCCATAAAGACACCGATCTCGATGTCCGTGACCGCCTCAAACGGATCGATGCCGGTGACCGCAAGGACGGCGAAGGGGGCGGGCGTCGTGGTGGTCCAGAGGGAGGAAGGCGCAACAGTCCGTCCGTGTCGCTGGCCAAGGCCAGGGAGAACCCGCGTGATCATGCGGTCCCGCTGAAGAAGCGCCGGTGCATGACTGACCCCGTTGACATCGCCAGTGGCGAGATGGTGTTGCCCCAGACGGATCTGGAACTGGCGGCGGTTCTCCCCCTGGTGCTGCGCCGTACGCACCTGTCCGCCTACGCCTACGGCCGCTGCTTCGGGTCGAGCTGGGCCTCCACGTTGGACGAGCGCCTGGAGATGGTGGGCACCGGTGCCGCCTGGGCCCGTGAGGACGGCTCGGTGCTCGTCTATCCGCGTCTGCCGGCCGGGCAGGACGACGAGGTGCTGCCGTTGGAGGGCGAACGGCTCGCGCTGACGTTCGTCGAGCGCAATGCTCTGGGAGACCTCACATACGCAGTGACCGACAGGCATGCCGGTTGCCTGACCCGGCGTTTCACCGGCAACCCGTACCAGGGGTCGGGCTTGTACTGGCTGACCGAGGTGGAGGACCGTAACGGCAATGCGCTGCGTATCGACCGTAGCGCTGATGGTCTTCCCGTCACCGTCGTCCATGACGGTGGTTACCGCGTGGCTGTCTCCACGGACGCCGGCCTCGGACGTGTCACGGCCCTGACGCTCCACACGCCGGAGGGCCCGGTCGATGTGGCGTCCTTCACCTATGGCGACACCGGCTGCCTCGAAGGTGTCACCAACTCATCGGGCGTGCCGGTGCGGTTCACCTACGACCACCAGCAGCGCATCACCTCCTGGACCGACCGCAACGGGTCGACGTACGAGTACGTGTACGATGCAGCGGGCCGAGTCGTGCGTACTGTGGGGCCCGAGGGTTTCCTGTCGTCCTCCTTCGGTTACGAGACGCATGAAGGCGATGACGGCGCCGGCAGGCGCATCACCCGCTTCACCGACTCCACCGGGGCCACCACCGTCTTCCAGCTCAACGAGCGGCGCCAGGTCGTTGCCGAGACCGACCCTCTCGGCAACACCACCGTCCAGAGCTGGGACCGCTACGACCGGCTCCTGAGCCGGACCGATGCGCGGGAACGCACCACGCGATGGACCTGGGACGAACACGGCAACCTCACAGCCGTGTGCGAAGCCGACGGAAGTGTCACCAGCGCCGAGTACGACCAGTGGGGCATGCCCCTCACCGTGACCGGACCCGACGGGGCAGTATGGCGGCGGGAGTATGACGCAGCCGGCAACAACACGGCATTGATCGCACCGGACGGAACGATCACCCGCTACACGCATGACGAGCGCGGGGGCATCATCGCGATCAGCGATGAACTCGGGTCAACGGAAACCTTCGTACCCAACGCGGCAGGTCTGCCGATGGCCCGGACCGACCCCCTCGGGCACACCCACACCTTCACCCGTGACGCGTTCGGCCGCCCGACTTCGCTCACCGATCCGCTGGGTGCGACCACTCGCCTGGAGTGGGACACCGAAGGCCACCTGACACGCCGCGTCGAGCCCGACGGCACCGAGCTGGCATGGACGTACGACGGCGAAGGCAACTGCCTCACCGAGACCGGTCCGAACGGCGGCACCACTAGTTATGAGTACACGCACTTCGCGCTGCTTGCGGCCCGCACCGAACCGGACGGCGCGCGTTACGAGTTCGCCTACGACACCGAGATGCGCCTGACCGAGGTGCGTAACCCGTCAGGGCTGACGTGGAGTTACGCGTATGACGCCGCGGGACGCGTTGTGCGCGAGGCCGACTTCGACGGGCGGGTGCTCACCTACGCATACGACGCGGCGGGCCGGTCGGTCTCCCGCACCAATCCGCTCGGCCAGACCGTCACCCACCACTTGGACGATCTGGACCGTCTGGTGGCGAAGGACGTCGACGGGACCGTCACCACCTTCGCCTACGATCCGGCGGGCAGGCTCCTGCAGGCCCACTCGCCGCACTCCGTGATGGAACTGGAGTGGGATGCGCAGGGACGCCTCCTCGCGGAGGCAGTCGACGGCCGGCGCCACCGCTACACCTACGACGCCGCCGGCCGCCGTACAGGCCGCACCACCCCCCACGGCGTGAGGACGACTCAGGGGTATGACGCGGCCGGCAACCGCACGCTCATGGAAATCGCAGGACATCCCCTGCACTTCACCCATGATCCCTGCGGGCAGGAAACCACCCGCACCTTCGGCTCGCCCGACCACTCCGTCACACTGGCCACCGCATGGGACACCCTGGGGCGCGTCAGCGAACGCAGCCTCATCACCCGGAGCACGACACTGCGCTCACGGGCGTACACCTACCGTCCCGACCACCACCTGGCGGCCGTCACCGACCAGCTCACCGGCAACGTCACCCATTTCGCCCTCGACCCCCACGGCCGCCCGACCGGTGTCGACGCGCGAGGCTGGAGCGAACGCTACCGCTACGACGCCGCAGGCAACCAGACCCAGGCCACTTGGCCCGACCGCGCTCCGCACCTCGACGCACGCGGTCCACGCACCTACGACGGCACACGACTGCGCTCCGCCGGAGCTCTGCACTACATCTACGACGCTGCCGGACGCGTCATCGAGCGTCGCCGCAAACGTCTGTCCCGCAAGCCCGACATCTGGCGCTACACCTGGGACGCCGAAGACCGGCTGACCTCCTGCACGACACCGGACGGCGTGCTGTGGACGTACACCTACGACGCCTTTGCCCGCCGCACCGCCAAGCGCAAGCACGCCGAGGACGGAACGGTCCTCGAGGAAACCGTGTTCGCCTGGGACGGGGGCCGTTTGTCGGAGCAGAGCGACACCGTTACGCAAACCACTCTGACCTGGGAATATGACGGTGTGCGACCGGTGGCGCAGGCCGAGACCCGCGAAGCTGGTGATGAGCTGGGGACCGTCGACTCGCGCTTCTTCGCGATCGTCACCGATCTGATCGGCACCCCGACCGAACTCGTCGACGAGGACGGCGGCATCGCATGGCACAGCCGATCCCTCACATGGGGCACCACCGCGTGGAACCGCGATGCACAGGCCTATACACCGCTGCGTTTTCCAGGCCAGTACGCCGACCCCGAGACCGGCCTCCACTACAACCACTTCCGCTGCTACGACCCCGAACCGGGGCGCTACGTCACACCGGACCCCCTGGGTCTGGCACCCGCACCCAATCCCGCGGGATACGTGGACAACCCGGCGACCATGTCGGACCCCATGGGGCTCGCGCCGTGCATGCAGGCTATGGAGGACATGGCGACGCAGATCAACAACCTCAAGCCCGAGGGCCGGGCCCGCAACAGCCAGGTCGTCGCTCTCATCCATGCCCAGACGCCCCACGGCCCGGTCACCTTTGTGGCGGGCACGAGCAAGAGCAAACTCGACAGTGCACAGGTCCAGTTGGCTCGATCCATGGGGTTGATACCCATTCCCGACGACGCGTACATGAAGGTGCCCAGGGGCGCCAAGGGCGGCCACGCCGAACAGAACATCCTCGCCTATCTCAGCCGCCTGAACGAAGGAAAGACCCAGCCGAAGTGGCTGCCCACCCACGGCGCCGCCTCCAACAGCGTGTGCACGGACTTCTGCTCCCCACTGATCAGGGGAAGCAACGGTGCCATGTACGGTCAGGTCCATCCGGGGACACAAGGTACCCAGCAGAAGCAGTTCTATTGGCCTGCACGCCACTCCCCGAGGTAGACAACTCCCATGACCCACCCACGCACTGCCGTCGAGTTGCTCGCCGAAGAAGAACTGCCGGGTTTCGGCGCCCGGTCCACCCGCCGTGACGCTTTCCTGGTGCGTGACGCAGCCTGCTGGCTGGTCGCCCGGAACGGGAACGAGACCGTCGTGGGCCGGGCGGCCGCAGACAGCACCCGCGTCTTCGCCGAACAACGGCGCTGGCCCTGCCCGGACCACGGATTCGCGTCACCGCTGCCGGACGGCGGCCTGGCTGTGGTCGGCAACGGCCTGCTCACCGTGTACGGCACGGACACCCGCAGGCGCTGGACCGTGGAGTTCGAGCCCTGGCACGACGGAGGGAACGCCGGCCCCGCCTGCGTCGCCGACGCGTCGGGCCGTCGGCTTCTGGTCACCCTGCCGGGCCCTGACGCCGGGAACGGCACCTACGCCGGTGACCTGTGCGTCGCCCTCGACGTGACCGACGGACAGCACATCGCGCAGACGGTGCTGCCCTCTGCCACCGCGGGCTACGTCTTCCAGCAGTCCCTCACCGACCCCGCGGAGATCTTTCTCGACGCGCTGCAGGGCGACACCTTCCACTCGCTGCGGGTCGGTCTGACGGACGACACCCTGCACACGCAGAGCGTCGGCGCGGACAACGAGCCGTTCGCCGGAGTGAGTCTGAACGGTGCGGTCCTCAAACTGGACGTCGGAGGGGAATGGCTCAGCCGCTGTGAAGCCGGCCAGGAGGACGTCGTCGCCGAAGCCGAGGACGTACTTCCCGAGGGCCTGCGTTTCGTGGGCTACCGCCCCGGCTTCCTGGACGACAGCCGGATCGTGGCCGCCATCGCCGAGGACCAGGACTCGGCCGACAACCGGCACCTGCTTCTGGACGGCCGCACCCTGCAGCCGGTGGCCGAGCTCGACTACCCGGGGATCACCTGCCCCGACCCGCTCGCGCTCGGAGACGGCACCTGGCTGACGGCACAGGGCGACACACTGCGCCGGTGGCGGCTGCGGGTGTGAGGAACCCTCTCGCACGCACCGCCGGTCCCAGCGGAGCGTCCCGACAGCACATACGGTGCACAACGGCTCCGCCCCGGCATGCCGGGGCGGAGCCGTTCGTCGGTACGGAAAACCGTACGGTGGGCCACGCGGCGGACTGTCACCGCCAACGAGCAGCTCATCCACCGCCGACTCGCCCGGAGCACACGCACGCGGCTGACCATTGAGGCGTCCTGCCCCGTACGGACCGAGCAGGTCGGCCCCGGGGCCTGTGGCAGGCGATGATGCCGGCGGGGCGGGAGCCGGTCGACTCCCCGCCTCGTCGGCGAGCTGCTCGCCCTTGACCTCGACGGGTCCGACTACGCGACGGCTGTCATGGAGCCGGGCACGGAGGTCGATCCCCCGGCGCCGTACATCGCGAGCGGCCGGCTCGCCGACCTCGCCGGTCGGCTCGTCCGGCCCGAGCGCTGAGCACGGCCCGTCCTCGCGGACCGCGCAGAAGCAGCCCGGACGCCGCGGGCACCCTCGCCCCCGCGGGCGGGAAGAGGGCGGCGGCCTCCGTCCTCAGATGTCCCGGAACTCATATACGACGTCTCTGACCTGCGCGAACGAATCCAACAAAGATCATCTTGCACGGTCGCTGCACAAACCGCGCAGTGCAGGAGTCACGAGGCCCTCGTGCAGGCACTCCGGACCGCGACGAGGATTCTGGAACGTCGGCGACATCGGCGAGGTTGGCCGGCTCGCGGGCTGCAATGGCCGACCACAACCCTTCCACCGGATTGGTGCGAGTGCGTAGACCGGCAGTCGCTCCGGCGTCAGTCCGTTCTGCTCGGCCGCCCGGGCCCGCACGTCCCGGCTCCAGCGGGCCGGCACTTCGCTCCATACCGGCACCACTGGCTCATCGGCGATCGGGGACGGGGAGTCGACTGCGGCCGACACTGCCACCTCTCGGCTCACCTGCTCGCGGAAGCCGGCCGCCGGCCTGCCGTGCGGAGCAGGGCCGCCGTGAGGCAGGCGACGACCGTGAGTGCACCCGCGGTGAAGAAGGCCGCCCGGACGCCGGGCACAAAGGCGCCGGGTACGGCTCCGACGGCGTACACCGACACGATCACGGCGAGTCCGCCGAGCCGTCGCCAGCTGTGGAGCAGAACCGGCGGCAGCAGGGGGGCGGACACGCGGCGCTCGGTCACCACGAGGACGACGACGCACACGATGCCGATGACGAAGGCGGCCACTGTCCGCGGCGAGGTCCAGCCGTGGTCCGGCGCCCCGATCGGAGCCCAGACGGCGAACACCGCGGCGCCGGTGGCCGCGACGGCCCCCACCGTGTCGAAGCGGCCGGGGCGGCGCGGGGTCTCCGTGACGAAGAGCCGGGCCAGAACGAGGACGGTCAGGCCGAGAGGGACGTTGATGAACAGGGTCCAGCGCCACGAGCCGTACTCGGTGACGAGCCCGCCGAGGACGAGGCCCAGCGTGCTGCCGCCGATACTGACGGCGGAGAAGAGCGCCAGCGCACGGTGCCGGGCGCTCTCGTCGGACGCGTTCGTGGTGAGGAGGGTGAGGACACCCGGCGCGGCCAATGCCGCGCCGACGCCCTGGGCGGTCCGGGCGGCGATCAGCAGTCCGGGTGTGTCGGCGATGCCTCCGGCGAGCGACGCGGCGCTGAAGAGGGCGAGTCCGGTCTCGAAGACACGCCGTCTGCCGTAGGTGTCACCGAGGCGCCCGCCCAGCAGGAGCAGGCCGCCGAAGGCGAGGGTGTAGGCGTTGAGTACCCAGGGCAGTCCGGCCGGGCCGAAGTGGAGGCCGGAGCCGATGTGTGGCAGCGCCACGTTCACGATGGTGGTGTCCAGGGCGAGCATCAGCTGTACGACGAGTATGACGGCGATGCCGACGGCCGGGGAACCGGTGCGCCGTGGTGCGGGAGCGGTGGGGGCGTGTCGGCCGGTGGGGCGGGAGGCGGAGCGGGTGGAGGGCACGAACGGTCTGTCTCCCGGGTCGGAGGAGTGAGGGCGGGGGAGGGGGCGGGTCACACCTGTGCCGTGCCTCCGTCGACGAAGAACTCGACGCCGGTGACGAAGCTCGCTGCGTCGCCGGCCAGGAAGACGGCGGCCTTCCCTATCTCTCGCGGGTCGGCGATGCGCCCGGTGGGATTGCCCTCGCCCATGGCCCGGACGAGGGGGATCACCGCGTCGGCTCCTTGAGCCTGCTCCGCGGCCCGTCGCAGGCTCGCGGTGTCGACGGCTCCGGGGCTCAGGACGTTGATCCGGATGCCCGAGCCCTTGATGTCCTGGATCCAGGCGCGTACGAGACAGCGGACGGCGGCCTTGGAACCGCCGTAGAGACTCATTCCCGCGGGCGGTCGGACGGAGGCCGTCGAGCCGATGACGACGATGGATCCGCCGTTCGGCATGAGCGGCAGCGCGGGCTGGACGGTGAAGAGCACGCCTTTGACGTTGACGTCGAAGGTACGGGTGAACTGGTCCTCGGTGATGTGGCCCAGGGGAGCGTGTGCTCCGATGCCCGCGTTCGCGACGACGGCGTCCAGGCGGCCGTGGACCGACTTCACCTCGCGGTACATGCGGTCCATGGCGGCGGGATCGGTGACATCGGCGACGATGCCGGTGCAGGAGCCGCCCGTCTGTGCGACGGCCCGGTCGAGATCGGTTCGGTCGAGGTCGGTGATGACGACCTTGGCACCGTGGGCGGTGAATTCCTGGGCGATCCCAAGGCCCACGCCGGAGGCGCCTCCGGTGATGACGGCGACCTTGCCGTCTAGTGGCATGCTCATGATTACTCCGGAACTTCGAGGTGCCGAGTCGGTCGGCGCCGTCGTGTGAAAGGAGAAGGCTCGTCGGGCGCGTCCTTGCGAGGGGTAGCCCGTTGCGTCAGTGATGTGCGCGACCTCCCGCCCCGCTGTGCGGGTGGGGGACCGCGCCGAAGAGGCGGTGCCCTACGCTGAAAGCGGAGGCGTCGCCGTTCAGTAAGTGGAGGAGCCCCCACTTCGAGTACAGTAAGTGGAGGCGCCCCCGCTTGGCAAGTGCGGGCATGCGCGCCGACGATCGACGGGAGTCCGCTCATGCCGAAGGAGACAGGGCGTCTGCTGCGCGCCGACGCCCAGCGCAACAGGGATAAGATCCTGGCCGCGGCGGTGCGGGTGTTCGCGGAGGAGGGCCTCGACGCGCACATGGAGCGCATCGCGAAAGAAGCCGGCGTCGGCTCAGGCACCCTCTACCGCAACTTCCCCACCAGGGAAGTCCTCATCGAGGCGGCCTACCGCAAGGAACTCGCCAAGCTCTGCGACGCCGCGCCGGAGCTGTTGGCCGCTCTGCCGCCGCGCGACGCCCTGCGGGCGTGGATGGGCCGCTTCATCGATTACGCCACCGCGAAGTTCGGCATGGCCGACGCGCTGCGCTCTTTGGTCGCGTCGGGCGTCAACCCGTACGCGCAGAGCCACGAGTTGATCCTCACGGCGCTCACCTCACTGCTCGACGCGAGCGTCGAAGCCGGCGCCGTCCGCCGGGACATCGGAGCGACCGACATGTTCGCCGCCCTCACCGGCATCGCCCTGGCCTCGGGCCGGCCCGAACAGCGCGAGCAGGCCGAGCGTCTCCTCGACCTCACGCTCGACGGCCTCTGTACCGGTACCTGAGCGCACGCCGGCGCCGGCCGGCACGACGTGGTGACCGAGGCGGCGGAAGCCGCCCAGTGTGAAAGGCATGGGATGGAAGCGCCACCACGTGGCAGGATCGCCGACCGGATCAGTGTGGGGAGGGACCATGTGTTCGTCGGCAGGGAAGCCGAACTGCGTCTGCTGCGTGATGTCCTCGCGGGGCGTCCCGACGCACCTTCCGTGCTGTGGGTGCACGGCCCGGGAGGCATCGGCAAGTCGGCGCTCATCCGGCAGTACGCCAAAGAGGCGTCCGCTGCCGGACGAACGGTCGTGCAGGTCGACGGGCGGGCGGTACCGGCCGCTCCTCGGACGTTCGAGACGGCCGCCGAGACGGCCGCGCGGGCTGCCCGGGCGCTGCTGCTGATCGACACGTTCGAGTACTGCCAGAGCCTGGAGGGTTGGCTGCGCGACGAGTTCCTGCCGGGACTGCCCGTCGACATCCTGGTCGTCGTGGCGAGCCGGCACGCGCCGGACGCCCGGTGGTCGGCGGACCCGGGGTGGGCGGGCGTACTCAAGGTGGTCGCCCTCGGCAACCTGGCCGCGGACGAGGCGGAGTCCTTCCTGGACAGGCGCGGGGTCGAGCCGGCCCGGCGCGACGCGCTGCTGGCGTTCGCCTGCGGTCACCCCCTCGCCCTGGTGCTGGCCGCCCACGCGTCCGCCGGGCACGAGCTGCCCGCTGCCCGGCCGTGGGAGCCCGCCTCCGAGGTCGTCGCGCCGCTGCTCGCCAACATCCTGGGGGATCTGCCCGGCCCACGGCACCGGCTGGCCCTGGAGGTCTGCGCGCAGGCACACCTGACGACCGAGACGCTGCTGCGTGCCGTGGTCGGTGACGACGCGCCGGAACTCTTCGCGTGGATCCGCGAACAGCCCTTCATCGAACGGTGCGCCGAGGGCGTCTTCCCGCACGACGTCGTCCGTGAGGCCCTCGCGGCCGACCTGAAATGGCGCGACCCCGAGCGGTTCGACCAGCTGTACCGCCGGCTCCACCGCCATCTGCTGGAGCGCATCGGCTCCGCCTCGGCCGGCCGGCTGCTCCAGGACGTGGGTTCCCTGCAATTCCTGTACCGGGGTGCCGGGCTCATGGCGCAGAGCCACGCGTGGTACACACCGGGACTCGTGGAGGACCACGCGTACGACCCCGCGGACGAGGCCGACGTCCTGGCACTCGTCGAACGCGGTGAGGGCCCCGACGCGACCGGTCCGGTCCGTTACTGGCTCCGGAACCGGCCGCAGGACTTCCGCGTGCAACGGTTGCGCGGTACGTCGGCAGCCGCCGCCTTCTCGGCCTGGCTCCGACCGGAACCCTCTCAGGGCCGCGACCACGATCCGGTCGTCAAGGCGGCCTGGGAGCACGTGGCGGCCCACGGTCCCCTCACACCGGGCGAGCACATGGTGCTCGGCCGCTTCCACGTGTACCCGCGCCAATACCAACGGCCCTCGCCGGTGATGGACCTGATGCTCTGGCGCATGCTGGGTGAACTGCTGCGCGACACCGACCTGGCCTGGTCGTTCATCGTGCTGCGGGACGACGGTTTCTGGGACGCCCACATGAGCTTCTGCGACATGACGCCGCTGGAAAGGCCCGTCATGGTCGGCGGACACCCCTACCGGCTCTTCGCGCACGACTGGCGCGACATGTCCCCCAGGGACTGGCTGGCCGAGAAGCAGCGGACCCTGCTCACCGACACGGTCGACGACGAGGACTTCGCCGTCACGGACCGGTCCTGGGCTCCGCTGCCGTCGCCGCAGTCGATGTCCAGGACGGAGTTCGCCGCCGCTGTCCGCTCGGCCCTACGGGACCTCCGGCGACCGCAGGCGCTGGAAGCGAACCCGCTGCGCAACAGCCGGCTCGTCGTCGAGCACGGTATGAGCTTGCGGGACGTCCTGTCCAACGCCGTCGCGGGCCTCGTCACCGGGCGTGGCGGTGACAAGGCGCATCAGGTCGCCACCCAGGCCTTCGTGGAGGGCGCACCGACCCAGGAAGCGGCGGCGCGGCGGTTGCAGATGCCGTACAGCACCTACCGCCGGCATCTGACGACCGCGACCGCGCGCATCGAGGAGAAGCTGTGGCAGCACGAACAGAGGGGGCTGCCGCTGCTTCCGCCCTGATGCGCGCCGCACGGTCACGGGCGGTCGCCGGACCGGGGTCGCAGCACCACCTTGCCGATGGTCTTCCGGGTCTCGAGCGCCGAGTGCGCCTGCGCGGCACGGTCGAGGGGAAAGGACTGGACGACGGGGCGGAACACGCCCTGTGCCGCCTTGTCGAGTGCGGTCCCCTCCAGCCGGCGGATGCCACCGGGCAGTGCGAAGAGGGAAGGTCCCACCACCAACCGCGACGTGATGCCGTACTTCGCCAGCTCCGCCTCGGTGAACGTGGTGAAGTGGCCTTCGTCGGACGCCCAGCCGTAGTACAGGTGCCTGCCCCCGGGGCCCAGCGATTCCGCGGCGCCCCGGCCGAGCCGGCCGCCCACCCCGTCGAGGACGACGGTGGACGCTCCGCCTCCGAGAGCCTCACCGAGGCGTCGTTCCCAGCCGGGCAGCGTGTAGTCCACGGCATCGTCGGCGCCCTGCTCCAGCACCACCTCCGTCTTGGTTCCGCCGCCGGCCAGACCGATCACCCTGGCGCCCGCCTGCCGCGCCGCCTGGACGAGCAGGATGCCCATCCCGCCGGCCGCGGCGGTCACCACCACGGTGTCCTCGGCCGACAACGCCGCCTGTTCGAGGACTCCGACCGTGGTGCGACCCGTGCCGATCATGGTGACCGCGGTGGCGTCGTCGACTCCGTCCGGGACGCGGTGCAGACTGTCGGCCGACGTCACGGCGTACGTCGCGTAGCCGCCGTTGCGTTCGTGCCCGAGGTAGGCCACCACCCGGGCGCCGATCCAGCTCCGGTCCACGCCGGCGCCGACGGTGTCCACCACGCCCGCCGCCTCCCTGCCCGGTGTCATCGGCAGGCGGGGCAGTGCCATCCCCGTCTCCCGTCCCGCGCGCAGCACGGTGTCCATGAGGTGGACGCCCGCGACTGTCACGGTGAGACCTGCTTCGCCGGGCCCGGGAGAGGGCGCGTCGACCTCTTCGTACACCAGCGTTTCCGGGGGACCGAAGACGCGCTGCCGCACTGCGTACATGATGTTTCCTTTCAACGGCCTCTCACCGGCCGATCCGGACAGGGATGTTCTGCCTGTTCCGCGTGCGTCAGCGGTCCCGTCGACCGGTCAGCAGGGCCAGGACCTCCTCGGCCGGGGTCATGGCCGCGATCTGCGCCGCCGCGTCCCGGGCGGCCGTCCGGTAGGACGGCTGTGCCAGCACCCGCGTGACAGCACCACCAGCCTCGTCCGCCGCGCCGATGACCTCGGCGGCCCCGAGAGCCGCGGTGCGCTCCGCGTTCAGGGGCTTGTCCAGGCCCAGGGGCCAGATCACCATCGGGACGCCGGAGCCGAGCACCGACAGCACCGTGCCGGCGCCACCGGAGGAGACGACCACGTCCACGTCCTGCAGCAGGAGACTCATCGGCACGAAGCCGGTCACGTGGACACCCGCGCCCTCCACCGGAAGCGTCTCCCCCTCGGCCGACGGCGGGAGGGCGACCACCACGTTGACGTCCTGGCCGGCGAGTGACGCGACGATCTTCACGAGAGCGTCGGAGTCGTCGATGATGGTGCCCAGGGTCACCAGCACCCGGGGCAGGTGCTCGCGGCCGGGGAAGACCGGCCGGTGCCACTCCGGGCCCGCCTCGGCCTCGTGCGCCTCGGGCCGGATCGTGACGCGGTCCGCGGACGGCTTCCAGTCGTCGCGCTGGAGGCAGGCGGGCCAGGGGTCCACCGAGGCGAAGGGCTGGGTCAAGGAGATGCCCCGCTCCGCCGCTCGGGCCACGGCCGTCGCCCGCATCGCCTCGGCCAGGGGGGCCTCCAGCGCGATGCCCACACCGTGCGACGCCCACTCCACGCCCAGTTCGGAAGCGACCAGCGGACCGAGGAAGTCCGCCGTCTCGGCGACCACCAGGTCGGGGGCGAACGCGCGGGCCGCCGACAGCGCCTCGTCGGCGCCCAGGTCGACCCGGGTACCACCGAAGAACTCGCCGGCGGTCGCCGGAGACATGTCGGTGGTGGCGTCCTTGCCGGTCCGCTGCGCGAACTCCAGCAAGGTCGCCTCCAGCGTGGCACCGGCCGGAACGACGGGCGCGGGAGCCACGACGGACTCCAGCGACGCGTGCGTCAGGAACGCGGTGGTGTGACCGGCCCGGCGGGCGGCCCTCTCCAGGGGAAGCAGCGGCAGCAGATGGCCGTAGGCCGGAGTACCGGAGAACAGAATGCGCATGGAACACCTTCGAACAGAGCGATCGTCGGGCCGACATGAAACGTGCCACGGTGAAGACGCGGCAGTGCCCGCGAAGGTCCGGCCGTCGCGGGCCGGGTGGCCGTGGCCG
The DNA here is from genome assembly GCF_040646935.1 of Streptomyces sp. NPDC044984. Classification (NCBI taxonomy): domain Bacteria; kingdom Bacillati; phylum Actinomycetota; class Actinomycetes; order Kitasatosporales; family Streptomycetaceae; genus Streptomyces; species Streptomyces sp. NPDC044984. The sequence continues at coordinate 231,136 of NZ_JBEZBE010000002.1, read as the reverse complement.
GACCCCGTCATTCCATCTTGCGGGTCGTGATCGCCGGAAACGCGGTTGCGGGCCGCTCAGAGGTGCTCACTTCCGCCAACGACCGCCACTGCGCCGCTGAGAGGTTCGCCGAAGACGACGTCGTGCGAAGCCGTGGGCCACAGCCCGTACACGGCCCAGCAAGGACGGACACCGGCCCCGGGTCCGGTTGGTGACATCCGTCGGCAGTGCCGACAGGGAACACCGTCGGCAGCGTGGCCGACCGCCCCGACCGACGCCTCCTAGACGATGCGGCAGCAAGACGTGTGGTCCAGGTCGTTCACACGGAGGCGGCGAACTGACGCGACTGCAGGACCAGGTCGCCGGACGAGTCCCAGACCTCGGCGTCCTCGATGACGTGATCGTCCCTCAGTGCCTTGGAGCTCGTGCGTACCTGCAACCAGCCGGGAGCGGGACAGCCGCGGATGTGGGCCGTGAGCTGGACGGTCGGCAGCCACCCGACACGGCCGAAGGCGAAGGAGATGGGAGGAAGCGCGTGTACGGCGGCCAAGAGCGCCAAGGGATCCGGTTCGCGGCCGTTGGCCAGTCGGAACCAGCCGTCGAAGTGTCCGGTGCGGGAGGGGGTGCCGAAGGCCCAGCCGGCGGACTCAGGTGCCAGCCGTATGTCCATACCGGCCAGATGATCGAGGCGTTTCGCCGCTTCTCCCGGGGCGTCATCGCGGCGGATGCAGGCCGAGGGCGGGGTGATGACCGGCGGCAGTGGAGCATCGACGGCCGTCTGGGAGTTGAGGGTTCCGTGCGAGACGAGGGCGCGCAGCCGCTCGATCTCACGGTCGTCCTCCGTCTTCTGGGTCAGCGAGACCTGGCTGGTGGTGAAACGGCTGCCGCGTTGGATGACCTCGATGCGCGCGCGGACCGGACCCGGTCGCGAGGCGGTGAGGAAGGAGGCACTGATGGAGCTGGGGAAGAAGCGGTCCGCGCGTACCGCCGTCGCCGCCGCTGTCGCGCGGGCGGCGACCGCCAGCAGAATTCCCCCGTCGATGCCCTCGGTGGTGTCCCACACCGGTGGAAGGTGACTGTCGAAAGTCCCTGGCGTGTCCGTCCGTCTGACGACGGATGTGGCCGCCAGGAAATCGGTGCTGTTGGCGCTCTCCATCTGTTGCACCTCCGGATGGTATGAGTCCGGCAACACACCCGTACCGAGATGAACACCGAATGATCATTCTGTGGGCAGAGTTCGGTGATCGCGGCGTGGCGCCGCCTTGCTTCAGGGATGACGGCGTGCAGGGCGTGCCCGCTCCCTGAGGTTCCGCTGTGATGTGTGTCCGGTCGCCGGGTGAGCAACAGTGAGCAGAAGTTGGCGTGATCATGAGCATCACCTGGCGTGGACGTCGCAAACAGAAGATTGCGGGCACTTCGCCTCTCGTGCTCGTCCCGGTGCTCCTCCTGCGGCCCTGCTCCCGGCGCACCGGGACGGCTGATCCCCCAGTGGGCATCCGGAGTGTTCGAGCCCCCTCCATCTGCCGAAACGAGCTCCCTGCCGCAAGGACCCCATCTCTGGACGGCTACTGACGGTGATCGAAAGGTTTCGTGGTCGACGGGTCGCGGACGGCAGGCACACAGTGCTCGGAAGCACATCGAGACCAAGGAAGGGTGATGTCCTTCCTCCTATAAAGTGATCGATCTATACGACGCGATTGTGCCTCGGGGTGCGGCTGGGCGCCGTGCATGCGGGCAGAGCGCGGACGTTCGGCGTGACGGTGCCGACGAAGTCCGGTCGGTCACGTCGCGTGACACAAGCCGCGTGCTGCCCAGCTCGCGGTGAGTCATGGGGAATTGGTGACACGTGAAGTCGAAACATGTCGGCCCGCGGGTCGGCTGCCCGTCCGGACGGCCGTTCTCCAGGCGCGCACGCAGACACCGAGCCGTACAGGGTGACTTGGCCCAGCGCGGTGCACAGTGAGGAAGGACAGGAACGGAATGGCGACGGAAGACTCCGCCTCCCGCTCCGCCGGCGAGACTTCTCGCCCGCATGCTCCGGACCGGCGCGGCCGGTTCGCCGACAGGCTCGCTACGGCGAGGATGCACAACTTCGTCGGCCGTGAGGAAGAGATCGAACTCTTCCGCCAGGCCCTGAGGGCAGAGCCGTCCGCACCGTCGGTCATTGTCGTGCACGGACCCGGCGGTATCGGCAAGAGCGCGCTGCTCCAGCGGTACGCGGTCGAAGCCCGCGGTGTGGGCAGGCCTGTCGTGTCCGTCGACAGCCGCACGATCTACCCTTCTCCGACCGCCTTCGAACAGGCGGCGGCCGGTGCCCTGTTCCAGGACGACTGTGTACTGCTGGTGGACAGCTTCGAGCGCTGCCGTGACATGGAGGAGTGGGTACGCAACCGGTTCCTTCCCCGGTTGCCCACCGGTGTCCTCGTGGTCCTCGCTGGCCGGCTGCCCCCCGATCCCTTGTGGCGCGCCGATCTCGGATGGCGTGAACTGATGCGGGTCGTTCCGCTGCCGGAACTCGACGGGGACCAGGCGGCGGCACTCCTGGCAGGACAGGGCGCCGACCCGACCGCGCACGGGGACCTCCTCGGTTTCGCGGGAGGCAATCCGCTGGCTCTGCGGCTGGCGGCCGAGGTCGCCGCTCACGGCAACACGGACGACACGGTCTGGGTGCCGTCCCGCACGGTCATCGAACAACTGCTGTCCCACCTCGTCGGAGAGCTGCCCTCTCCCGCGCACCGCCGCGCCCTCGAAGTCTGCGGCCACGCGCTGGACACGACGGAGGACCTGCTGAGGGTGGTGCTCCCGGAAGAGGACGCCACCCAGCTGTTCGCATGGTTGCGGCAGCTCCCCTTCGTCCGCTCCGGCCGGTTCGGTGTGTACCCGCACGACGTCATCCGCGACTCGTTGGACAGCGACTTCCGCTGGCGGGACCCGGACCGGTACATGACGATGCACCGGGCCATCCGCCGTCACCTCGTCGAGCGTATTCGCAACGCGCCCGAGCGGGAGGCACTGAGGGCCGCCGGCGCCTACAACTACATCATCTCCAGGGCCCCGTGGATCAGGAAGTTCCACGGCAGCCGTGATGAGGGGGGCGCTTACGAGGACACGGCGCGCCCGGAGGACGCCGCCGAGCTGGTGCGCATGACGCGCGAGGTCGAAGGCGAGGAGAGCGCGGCCGTCGTCGAGTACTGGCTTGCGAAGCAGCCCGAGTCCTTCAGGGTGCACCGCCGCTACAGTTCCAACGAGCTGCTGGGCTTCATGGTGTGGCTCCGCGTCGAGTGGCCCGACGAAGACGTGCGCCGGGCCGATCCCGTCGTCGCGGCGGCCTGGGACGCCGTCAACGACATGGCCCCTGTCCGCCACGGGGAACACCTCGGTGTCGCCAGGTTCATGGTGCACCGGCACACTCCGCACCGCCCGTCCCGGGCCTGGGACCTGGTGCACATGCGCATCGTCGCCGAACTCCTGCGGGCGAGGCACTGCGCGTGGTCGTGTGTGGTGATGGCGGACCCCGGCTTCTGGGAGCCGCTGATGACCTACATGGACATGTTCCAGCCGCCGGGCCGGCCGGAGCGGACACCGGGACTGTTCTGCCATGACTGGCGTGCCGTGCGGGTCGACGAGTGGGCCGAGGGCATCGACGTCCGCCTGCTGAGCGGGCCTCCGGGCAAGCCCGCGGAGGAGCCCAAGGGCGTCACTGTCGCCCTGACACGTGAGGAGGCCGACGCGGCCGTCCGGGAAGCGCTGCGGAACTGGCTCGACCCCGACGCGCTCGCCGTCAGCCCACTGCTGAAGTTCCGGATCATCGCGGCCGATGACGGACCCGAGGCCGTGGCGGCCCTCCAAGAGGTGCTCAACAAGGCCGTCCAGCGGCTCCAGGTCAATCCCCGCACCCGGCACCTGCACTCCGTACTGACGATGACCTTCCAGTCGTCGCTCACGCAGGAGGCTGTGGCACGCCGGCTCAACATGGCGTTCAGTACCTACCGCCGTTACCTGACACGAGCCATCGACGAAGTACGGGAGCGGGTCTGGCTGTGGGAGACACAGGGACACCTGCCCGACTGACACGACGGACTTCGGCCGGGTGCGCCGGCAACTGCGCACCCGGCGGGCGGCTGGCCCTCGCGGACTTCGTCAGCCGGCGTCGTACGACGACGCGGTGCCGGGGGTCACAAGACCACAGTCGTAAGCGAGCACCACGGCCTGCACCCGGTCGCGCAGCCGGTACTTGTCCAGGATGTGCGCGACATGCGTTTTCACCGTGGTCTCGCCGATCCCGAGCTCCCGCCCGATCTCGGCGTTCGACAGTCCTCGCGCCAGTGTGCGCAGAACGTCCAGTTCGCGTGCCGTGAGCGCGTCCAGGCGAGGCGGCGGCAAGGGAGTGGTCTGCGACGGCATACCGGCGAAGCGGTCCAGCAGCCGCCGGGTGACACGGGGCGCGAGGACCGCGTCACCGGTCGACACCGTGCGGATCGCCTCGATCAGGGAGTCCGCCGGCCCGTCCTTCACCAGGAAGCCGCTCGCTCCGGACCTCAGCGCGTCCACGACGTGCGCGTCCAGGTCGAAGGTGGTGAGGATGATGACGCGGCTGGACGGGTTGTTGCGGACGATCAGCTCAGTGGCTTCCACCCCGTCCATGTGGGGCATCCGGATGTCCATGAGGACGACGTCGGGAGACAGGCGCTCGGCCTCCTTGACGGCCTCTTGGCCGTCGGACGCCTCCGCCACCACCTCGATGTCATCCTCGGACTCCAGGATGAGCCGGAATCCCGTCCGGATCATGGGCTGGTCGTCGGCCAGCAGTACGCTGATGCGCCGCATAGGTCTTGGTTCCCTCGTCTCAGTGCGCCGTCGGTCGGATCACGTCAGATCCAGCACGGCGTGCACACAGTAACCGCCGCCGGGTCGTGGACCCGTGTGCAGCGTTCCGCCCACCGCGCCGATCCGCTCACGCATTCCCACCAGGCCGTGACCGGTGCCGTGGCCGACCACCGCGGCGTTCCGTGCCACAGGTGCTGGGTGGGCGGGTCCGTCGTCGCAGATGCGGATGGTGAGCCGCGCCGGCTGATCACTCCAGGCGAGGTGCACCCGGACCAGGGTCGGCCCGGCATGCTTCAGGGTGTTGGTCAGCGCTTCCTGGACGATGCGGTAGGCCGTCAGGTGCGTACCGGCCGGCAGGGCGAGCGGTCTGCCCGACACGGCGAAGTCGACGTCCAGACCGGTGGCTCGCACCGAGTCGACCAGCGAGGGCACGGCGTCGACGGTCGGCTGCGGCGGCTCCTTGGAGGGATCGGCTCGGTCCTCCTCTTCCTCCGTGCGCAACACGTCCAGCAGCCGGCGCAGCTCGGTCACGGTGTCCCGGCCGGTCTGTTCCACCGCCGCGTGCAGCTCGTGGGCCTTCTCGGGAGTACGGTCCTGCACCCGGTCGGCGGCGATGGTCTGCACGACCATGAGGCTCACGTTGTGCGCGACGATGTCGTGCAGCTCGCGGGCGATGCGCGCCCGTTCGTGCATCACCGCCGCCCGCGCGTTGGCCGTGTGCTCACGTTCCAGGGCGGCCGCGCGTTCCACGGCCTCGTCCCGGATCGCCGCACGGGCTTTCGCGAGGCGACCGAAGGCCCAGGCCGCCAGCAGGAGGACGGCCACGGTCGCGAGCGCGGCCAACCGGTGCCCCAGGGGTGCGAGCAGTGCTTCGGTGAGTGAGTAGAGCGGAATGAACACACCGGCGACGGCGGTCGTGAGCCAGGGTCCCCGACGCACGGCGGTGAGGAACACGGCCGTGGCGACCGCCAGGTTGGTCGGGCCGATCGACATGCCTTGCTCTCCGACCACCTGCGGCACGTAGGAGAGCCCTTGCAGCACAGTCGCGGCCGAGGCCGTGATCAGCAGACTGGCCAGTGGGGTTCGGCGGTGCGCGGCGAACCCCACAGCCGTCAGCAGCACGAGGCCGAACCACCAGGTGTCAGGTGTGCGTAGTGCCTGGCCGTCCGCCGGGACGATCTGGGGCAGCGCCAGGCAGCTGCCGAACACCAGAACGGCCAATCCCGTGTCGGTCACCGCAGGCGGTATGCCATGCCCGGCCAGGGACCTGATCGCTGTCATGGTGCAACAGTAGAGGGACTGCGGTTTCGGGCCGCTGTACGTGGGGTGGAGGCGACGCACTGTCCCTCCTCCCTGCTGCCTCCTCCTCAGGAGGGAGGTCGCGGCTCAGCCGGCGACGGAGTCCGGGAGGGGGCCGTCGCCGGTGAAGCGCCGGCGCAGCGCGGACAGACCGCTGCCGTAGAGCTCCTCGACCAGCGCCTGGACGCCGGCTGCGTCCTCCGCGTCCTCCTCCGACTCCGCCCACCACTCGACGAACGCCTCGCCCGTGTCCACCACGGGCAGCACACGCAGCGTGGAGACGCTGCGGCGGACCGGGAAAGGGTGCTCCACCAGTTCGTAGGTGAAGGTGCGCCGGGCGTCGTCGAGGACGGTCAGACGCTCCAGGACCTCGGTGTCGCCACCGGAGAACCGCAGTCGCCGAAGCGCCCCGACCGAGGCCGGGCCGCCTTCCTCCAAGACACTCGAAGCGATCGCCGGGTGCCAGAGAGGCAGACCGTCGAAGGGGCGGACGACGTGCCAGACGGCGTCGGCGGTGGCGGGAACGACCGTGCTGACGTAGGTGTGGGCCATGAACGTACTCCAATGTGGTGGGTGGGTCGCTTCGTACGGTTCTTGCGCGTGTCAGGTGTTCGCGGCGGCCAGGAGCCGCTGTGTCACCGCTGCCAGGCGGTGAAGGTACTCGGGGGAGAGGGCGTCCGGCTCCGAGGGGGCGGACCGGTCGAAGCTGTGGAAGTAGGCACCGGTCACCCCTGCCAGACCGGGATCGTCCACCAGACGGCGGGTGGCCGCGACACCCTTCTCCAGTGGTTCGTCGGCCGGCATACCGGAGTCCTTGGTCATCGTCGTCGCCATGAACGTCGCGGGGTGGACGGCGTTGACCGTGATGCCGGTGTTCTCCAGTCGGTGGGCGAGGTCCACCGAGTGACTGATGAGGGCCAGCTTGGAACGGCAGTAGGCGTGCGCCTGACTGAAGTCGCGTTCGTGCTGCGGGTCGTCGAAGTCGAACAGCTGCTGGCCGACCGAGGCCACGTTGACGACGCGGGCGGCGGCCGCCGCCCGCAGCAGGGGGAGCAACTCCTGCGTGAGCAGGACCGGGGCCAGGTAGTTCACCGCGAGACGCAGCTCGTGTCCGTCGGCGGAGAGCTCCCTGTCGGTACTGCCGACGCGGAATCCCACCCCCGCGTTGTTCACGAGGACGTCCAGATGGTCGTACCGGGCCGTGATCTCGGCCGCGAGACGCCGGGTGGCGGACAGGGAGGCCAGATCGGCGATGAAGGTGTCGCCGTTTGTGACCCTGGCCACCTCGGCGAGCCGCGCCATGTCCCGTCCGTGCAGCAGTAGGTGGTGTCCGTCCCGGGCGAGGTCTTCGGCCAGCGCTCGGCCGAGTCCGTCGGATGCTCCGGTGATCAGGATGGTGGCCATGGCAAGGCCTCTCTGGGGGCAGGTGGGTGTGATGGCGCTCCCGACCGTCGAGCGGGCGGAAGCAACGGGTGTCAGCGTAACTCAACACTTGTTGGGTAAATCGACAGGTGTTGGCCGCGGCGTCCTCGGCCTGGCCCCGCGTCGTGGCGGGGCCCCATGGCCGACGAGGTGCCGAACTACGATGGGCTGGCCGCGGGCCGGACACGGCCGCGGTGGTCGCCTCGAACCGGGCGAGAGCCGCAGGAGGGAAGGGACACGCACAGTGGTACAGCGTCCGGAGACGTCGGCGCGGAAGCCGCCCCAGGCTGCCGTCCGTAGCTGGAACCGGCCCGCCCCCCGCGGTGACGTACGTCTGGAGGCCCTGCTCAGCGCGGCCGAGGCGCTGCTCGCGGAGAAGCCGTTCACGGAGGTGTCCGTCGGAGAGGTCGCCGCCAGAGCGGGTATCTCGCGACCCACCTTCTACTTCTACTTCGGTACCAAGTACTCGCTCCTGGCTGCCCTGCTGGAGCGCGTCATGCACGACAAGCTCGAGATCGCCCTGCGCGGATTCGGTACCACCGAAACCGATCCGGACCCCCAGCGCACGTTCGAGCAGAACTACTCGGAGATCCTGGCGCTGTGGCGCGAGCACTCCGCCGTGGTGGTCGCCGCGTCGGACGCCATGGCGTCCGACGCGGAGCTGCGTGAGGTGTACACCGAGCTGCTCGGACTCTTCATCGAGCCGGCCACCGCGTGGATCGAGCAGGAGCGTGCCACTGGGCGTGCCCCCGGCGGCACCGACGCGGCGACACTGGCCACCACCCTGGTCTGGATGAGCGAGCGCAACCTCTATGCCGCGCTCCTCGGCATGGAACCGAGGGTGTCCGACGGGCAGCGAGCGGCCGCGCTCGCGGAAGTGTGGATCCGCGGTGTCTTCGGCACGGGACCCCGAAGCGCCGCATGACACCAGGACGGCGGCGCGGCGGCGTGAGGTGGGGTGCGTGCCCGGCCGGGCCTGACCGTCTCAGCGGCCGGCCAGGTCGAGTGCCGCGGTGAGTGCCACCGCCAGACCGAGGGTGAACGCGGGCATCGCTGTGCCGATCGGATCGCCGGCCCGCCGGTGATAGATGAGCGCGCCGGCCATCAGCAGGATGATGCCGATCGCCGCACCGGTCGTCAGTGGTGGGTACCACACGCCGAGTACCAGTCCGGCGCCGCCGAGGATCTCCAGCACTCCGATGCCCTGCTGGCCCCGGACCGTGAGCCCCAGCCGCTCCGCGTCCGCTCGCATCACCGCGGCTCCCGCGACCTTCGCCGTGCCCGCTGCCACGTACACCGCGCACAGCAGGATTGCCATGACCACCATGACCAGATGCATCGTCTTGTCCGTTCCTTCTGTAGTTCCGACGCACCGGTCGAGGTCCGGGCGTCTTCCCTCATCCTCGGTTCCGTGCGGCGTCGTCCCCGTCCAGCGGCCGGGGTGTGCGGGAAAGGAGACCGGACGGGGCGTGAGAGCTGCTCACTTGCTGGTCGGAAGTGGCTCGTTCACCGATCACGGCGCCCGACTCCCGCGAGCGGTGCGTACGTTGGCGGTGTCCGCCGGACAGCGACTGTGCCGGCCGATGAACGCGTCACACGACACGAAGGAAGCAGCATGGCAACCACGCGTTCCGCCCACACCGTGTGGGACGGGAACCTCACCGAAGGCACCGGAGTCGTGGCCTTCGACTCCTCGGGCACCGGCCGGCAGCCGGTGACGTGGCCCTCGCGGGCCGAGGAGTCGCAGGGCAGGACGAGCCCCGAGGAACTGATCGCAGCCGCCCACTCGAGCTGCTTCTCGATGGCGCTCTCGCACGCCCTGACCGAGGCGGGGACCGCGCCCACCCGGCTCGTCACCTCGGCCGATGTCACCTTCCAGCCGGGCGAAGGCATCACTGGCGTGCACCTCACGGTGGAAGGCACCGTCGCGGGTGTCGACGACGACGTCTTCGCCGCCGCGGCGGAGGAGGCCAAGGCCAACTGCCCTGTCAGCCAGGCACTGTCGGGCACGTCCATCACCCTCTCGGCCAAGCTCGTCTGAGCCGGTCGGGTACCGTGGCGACGCCGCGCCTCACACTGTGAGGCGCGGCGTTTCGCTACGCACGCCGTCAGATCAAGCCCTCGCGCCACGCGTAGGCCACCGCGTGGGCGCGGTTGCGCAGGCCGAGTCTGTCGAGGAGGGTGCTGATGCCCTTCTTCACCGTTCTGGTGGAACAGCCGATGGCTCCCGCTATCTCCTCGGTGTCGAAACCGTCCGCCAGCAGTCGAAGCACGGTGACTTCCCACGGTGACGGCGCGTCCGGCCGGACGGTGGTGACACCGGGACCGGACCGGTTCAGGGCAGCGCTCAACTCCAGCATCCTGCCCAAGAGGTCGGGCGGTAGGTCACCGTGGCCGTGAGAGACCGTCAGGACGGCTTGGTACAGACGCTCGGTGGAGATCTCGTGATGCCGGAGGACCACTCGTACCCGGGCGGCGACGGCCGTCAGCAACTCGGAGTCGCTCAGGTGCCGTACCACCAGTACCGAGCAGGCGCCTGTTGTCCGGCCATGTCGGTGCAGTCGCACCGAGGTGGTCTCGTCCAGGGTGTCGGAGACGAAGACAGCGACAGTGCCGGGGACGGCGGAGGCGTGGTCGACCAGTCGCACGGCTGGATGCCGTTCGAGTTGACGAGTGACCCCGACGCCGGACAGGGCGTCGGCCGAGTGGACGGCCACGGGCAGACGGCCGTCGCCCACGTGCGGACGGAGAAGGGATACGGGAGTGAGCAAGGCTGAGGTCTCCAAGCGGTTCTTGGCAACGGCGCTGCTCTCCGGGGAGCGGGACTTCCACGGGCCGCCCTCACGTGTCGGGGTGGCCGCCGGGTCCGGGAGCATGTGACGTGGCGTGGTCAGTGTCGGCCCGAGAAGTGGCCTGCCGCCATGCCAAGTTGTGTTCAACCGCTGCTCATGTCCGCATCTGTGCCCACGCGGGTTGAGAACCTACCGATGAAGCCGGTACCAGGCTGTCGGCCTGGTCAACCGTTCGTTCCGGCACGGCGTCTTGCGACAGCGCAAGGCGCCTATACATTCCGCGTATACGCACTGTGTATAGTCCGACGAGTTCTGGATCACGACCATGGAGGGGATCTCATGACCACCACCGCCACCGATCAAGCGACCACGGCGAAGGGGAAGACACGTGTGAGGGGTGAGAGTGGCATCGTGCCGGCGGTCGCCGGCGGTTTGCTGCTGGGCGTGTTCACCAACCTGGCCCAGGGGTGGCTCCCGGGATCCTGGAATCAGATCGCCAACTCCGGTGCGGTCTGGTCCGCCGCCGCGTTCGCCACCGGAGCGCTGCTGTACCGGCGAGCCTCCGTGGTGCGAGCCGTGATCGGTGGCCTGGCCGCGGAGATCAGCTTGGTCGTCGGGTACTACGGCTACGCGGAGTACGGGTACGGGCGGGACGGGATGGGTGCCCTCTACTGGCCGCTCCTCTGGCTGGGCATGGCCTGTGTGGCGGGGCCGTTGTTCGGCGCCGCGGGCCACTGGTGGCGAAACGGCCTGAACCCCGCGCGCCGCGTCGCCGGACTGGCCGCTTTCGCCGGACTGTTCGGAATGGAGGGCCTGCACTACGCCTGGATCCTCCATTACGCCCCGCAGGCGTGGGCGTGCTTCGCCTGCTCCGTCCTGCTCTCGCTGTCCATGGCGCGTACGCACAAGGAGCGCGCCCTGACGCTGGGTGCTGCCGTGGCCTTCTCGTTCCTCGCCTACGCGCTGGTCATGCTGCCCCTCGGCGGGCTGTGACACTCCGCTGCCGCCTGACGCAGTACGGTCTCGTGCACCGTGACCACCGCATGCGGTGAGGTGTCCCTCGCGCGGCGCACCTCACTTCGCGGATCGCGGAGCGTGTCCCGCACCCCGGACTCGGCGCAGTGGCGGAAAACCGCGGACGGCCGGGGGCGGCGGGCGGTCCCGCGGGCAGGAACGACCTCCACCGCGCACGGTGCCCAGGCCGGAGGCAGCGGCAGAGGCTGGCCGAGCGACCACTCCTGGTCCGGAACCAGGGTGGCGTGCGGGGTGAAGGTGGTGGTGACCCGGTGGCCGGCCTCGGTGAGCGGTACGCGGACCCGCGCGCTCTCGCACACCCCCTGTCCGACCGGATCGGCAGTAGCCCGGGACGGGTCTTGGCCTTGTGCAACGGGGGCCCGGCGGGTCCGGTCGCCCGCGGCGTGGAGGGTGCCGTCGGGCCGCGGCGAGCAGCGTTCGGGAGAGCGCCCTCGTAACAGTCGACGACGGGTCCCGCCCGCACCCGGCACGGTGCGGCCACGCGGATCACCGAGCGGGCCGCACCGGACGGGAGCCCGGCCGCCGGCGGACCCGGAGAAGAACCCGACGAGCCTGTCGAGATGACGCGTCGATGCGGGTCAGCGCCTGATCAGGATGCGCCGCAGCCAGTCGAGCCGGGCGGCACGGGCCTGCCGGGAGACCGCAGCGGCGGGGGCGAGGAAGTCGAACCCGTGGAATGCGCCGGACCAGATGTGCAGCTCGGCGTCGCCACCTGTCGCCCACATGCGGTGGGCGTAGCTGACGACTTCGTCGCGGAGGATGTCGAGCGCACCGACCTCCAGATAGGTCGGTGGCAAGTCGGAGAGGTCATCGGCGCGTCCCGGGGCGGCATAGGGGGTGACGTCCGAGGTGCCGCGGTGGTCGCCGAGGAGGTGGGTCCAGGCGGTTTCGATCGTCCTCGCCGTCCAGCCACCTGGGTGAGCGGGCCGAGCGTCCGGCGGAGGGACGGTACGGTCGTGGAGCAGCGGAGAGAGCAGTACCTGTCCGAGGGGCCGCAGGTCGAGTCGGTCGCGCAGCCGCAGTGCCAGGCCCCCGGCCAACGCGCCGGCGCCGCCGGAACCGATCAGCACGACGCGCTCGGCATGGACAGCCAGGTCCTGAGCGCAAGCGCCCAGCCAGGTCACCACCGTCAGGCAGTCGTCCGCCGCGACCGGGCAGAGACCCTCCGGTGCGGCCCGGCACTCGATGGCCACGACCGCGGCGTTCAGCTCTCGGGCCACATGAAGGTAATAGCCGAGATTCTGACGCGGGGAACCGAGGTCCATGCCGCCGCCGTGCGGGAGAAGAAGCACCGGCAGACGGCCGATGGCTTCCCTCGGCCGGCACACCAGTACCGGGACGTCGGGGGCCGGGCCCTGGACGGACGCCTGACGCTCCTCGATGATGAAGGCTCCGTCGCGCCTGAGAACCTCGAGGGCGGACGTGCTGGACGGAGCGCCGAGACCGACCATGGAGGCGAGCTCCGGATCGACGGGCGGTGCCGGGCAGTGCATGAGCAGGTCTCCGATGTTCGAGAACGGACGGGGAGCGGGGCTTGGAAATCATGGGAGGGCGCACCAGACGCCGCGAGGCCCGCCCACCGGGCGGACGACGCGACTGTGCGGACACCCCCTAGCCGGACTCCCACGTCTGATTGTCGCGGCCGTTGCACTCCCAGAACACGACCTCGCTGCCCGCCGCGCCGCCGAACAGATCGAGGCACAGGCCCGGTACGACGGCGACCAGGGCCTGGCCGGAGAGACGGAAAAGCTGGCTGGTGGAGCCGTCGCACGGCGCGGTGGTGAGCGGTGTCCGGCCACTCACCGTTCCAGCCGGTACCTGGGCACACTGGTCGCCCGAGCGCAGAGTGCGGCCGCTCAGCGACCAGCGCTGCGTGGACGCGCCGTCGCAGGCGGCTACCGTCAACGTGGCCGTACGGGTCAGGCACGTGCCCGAGGCACCCGAGATCAGCGGATCACCGTCGGTCTCACCGGTGGAGGCAGCCGTCGGTGAGGCAGGGCCTTCGGTGTCCGGCGCGCGGACCGCGGTGGGGGAAAAGGAGGTGCTCGCTCGTGCGGAGGGCGCGGAGGAGACCGAGGACCCGGCCGATGGCTCAGCCGGTGTCCGAGCGGAAGGGGCCGCGCTCCCGGCCGGGCCGGTGGCGGACTGCGGCGCCGTGCCGCTAGGAGCGACCGGCTCGGTGCCCTCCCCGCGTGGCATCAGGCTCACGCCGGTGATGGCGGCGCACACCACGAGGCCGGCCAAGCGGAGGGCGCCCCTGGCCCGCCCGCGTCGCGCGGTGGGCGGCTCCCCGATGGGCGCGTCGGGCGGCGGGGACACCAACTCGTCGGACGGATGCGGCGGTTTCGCCGTCACAGTCTCCGCATGAGCCGCTGCCGCCCGATGCAAGGCCGCCCGTGCCACGGAAGCCCGGGCGGCGTCCACTCGTGCGGTGTCCGGACGCGCGGGGTCCTGGCTGAGCCGTTGTCGTCCGGGCTCGGCCTCCGGCTGCTGTACGGGTCTGATGGGGAGTCGTGGCGACGGCATTCTCTTCCGGTTCCTTGCGGGCACGAGGCCCCGTGACTCGATGGCGGTGACCCCTCGGTGTCGCAGCGGCGGCAGATGGGCGCTCGGACGCGGGTGGTCGCTCTCAAGCACCACTGTGGCCGCCGGTAAGGCCCAGCAGGACGGTACGTCCCCACTGCGTCGAGCAGTCGACGTGCATGCCGGCGCAGTTGAGTCGTTCGTCAAGGCGGACGATCCTGGCCTGCAGAGCTCGCCTGCTCAGGGGGCTGTCCGCAGTGCCGAGCAGGAGCCTCAGCTCATGACAGCACCAGGGGCGTGCCGCGGAGCACAGCATGTCGAACAACAGCGCCTGCGAGGACTGCCGCGGTCGCAGCGGGTGGTTGCTCGGGGTGTGGACCAGCCTACCCCGGTCGGCTCTCCGCGAGTCGTCGAGCCAGCGCCGTTCAGCGGCGATCCGGGTGGCCAACTCCCTTGGAGACGCGTCGCGGGAGACCACGTTGGCGGCGCCTGCCAGGAGCAGAGGGGCGGGGTCCGCGTCCTCGGGGGTGAGTACGACGACCGTCGCCGAGAGATTGCTGAGGGCGCGTACGCGTTGGACCAGTGTCGCGTCCCACCGGGCATCCGGAACGTCGAGAACGGTGAGCGACCTCTGCCTGGTGTGCAGCAGTGTGCTGTACGCCTGCTCACTGCCCCAGCCGTGGATCAGCGTCGGGAACACGTGCTGACTGCGCAGCGTACGCAGCAGGTTGGCCGTTCGCTCGCGTTGCAGAGAGAGGACGACGTCGACTGGATAGGTGATGGTGTCGCCGGCCTCGTCCGGGGAGAGGGACGGGGCGGCCGTCAGTTCGGCAATGGGCATGTCGATGCCTTCGGACAGAGAAGTCGAGTGTTATTCGGTGGATATATGGAGATAATCCGCGACACTCATCGGTATTTGAAGGCACGGTCGTGCTCAATAACTGTTCGGTGATGTCCATCGGTGAGGGTTGGCGGCTTCGGAGTCCGCTGCCTCGCCTTGTTGCTTCCAGACAGCGGAGCGAGGCGTCCGCCACCCTCGGCGCAGCGCGGAGATGCGCAGGGTGAACGAGAGCGCGGCGACGCACCCGGCACTGAACAGGTCCAGGTGACCGGCCGCGTCAAGAGCAGCGGTGCCACCCGCGCCGACGAGTGCCGGGAGGACGTAGAGATCCTGGTCCCACCGGAGTACCGGGGGAATCTCCCCGGCAAGGACGCCGCATGCCAGACCGCCGCCCACGGCGGTCGTCACCCCCAGGGCGATGGCCGGGAGCGGTGCGAAGCCGTGTTCGAGTGCCTTGACCGTACCGGTCACACTGAACATGCCCAACGCGCCGGCGTCGCAGACGGTGGAGGCGGAGACCAGGCGCCGGGTCGGCCGCAGGACGAACACGACGACCGCGGCCACCGGCGGCACCAGGCAGTATCCGGTGTCGGTGAACGCCGCCGGAGGCAGCCGCAGCACCAGGTCCCGGAACAGCCCGCCGCCCGTGCCGGCGGCCTCGGCGAGCAGCAGGGTCCCGAAGAAGTCGAAGTCCTTGCGCACGGCGAGAAAGGCACCGGACAGAGCGAAGGCGAAGATGCCGGCCAGGTCCAGGGGGTACTGGGCGGCGGTGAGGAGGGAGTTCATTGGTGATGGGCTCGGTTCGGCCGGTTCCAGTGGGTCAGCGCAGTTCCGTCGACCGGTCGAGCGCGGCCGTCAGCAGCCGGTCCACCAGGTCCGGGTAGCTCATCCCGGTGGCCTGCCACATCTGCGGGTACATCGAGACGGGCGTGAAACCAGGCATGGTGTTGATCTCGTTGATCACGAACTCGCCGTCCTCGGTGAGGAAGAAGTCCGCGCGCACCAGTCCCTCGCAGGACGCCGCCTCGAACGCCTCGACCGCCAGCCGCTGGACCTCCGCCGTCTCCTCGTCGGTGAGCGGCGCGGGCACCAGACCGGGCGTGGAGTCGATGTACTTGGCCTCGAAGTCGTAGTACGCGTGCGCGCTCGGCGGCGGGATCTCGGCGGGTACGGAGGCCCGCGGGCCGTCCTCGAACTCCAGCACCCCGCACTCGATCTCGCGGCCGGTCAGCGCCGCCTCGACCAGGATCTTCGGGTCGTGGCGGCGGGCCTCGACGATCGCCTCGTCGAGCCCGTCGAGGCCGTCCACCTTGGTGATGCCGATCGACGAACCCGCGCGGGCGGGCTTCACGAACAGCGGCCAGCCGTGCTCGCCGGCGAAGTCGACGATCTTCTTGCGGGCGGCAGCGCCTTTCTCCCCGTTCGGGGCGGCCTGCTCCCACTCGCGGGGCCGGATCACCACGTACGGGCCGACCTTCAGCCCGAAGGAGGTGAACACCCGCTTCATGTACTCCTTGTCCTGGCCGACCGCCGAGGCGAGCACACCCGAGCCGACGTAGGGGACGCCGGAGAGCTCCAGGAGGCCCTGGAGCGTGCCGTCCTCCCCGTAGGGGCCGTGCAGCACCGGGAAGACCACGTCGACCTCGCCGAGCGCCTTGGGCACCGAGCCCGGTTCGCTGTAGACGACCTCGCGGTTGGCGGGGTCGACGGAGAGCACCACGGCGCCCACGACCGGGTCGGCGAGCTGCTCCACGGTGGGGATGCGCCGCTCGGTGATCGCCATGCGTTCGGGTTCGTCGGCGGTGAGGGCCCACCGGCCGTCCGTCGTGATGCCGATCGGCAGGACCTCGTACTTGGTCCGGTCGATGGCGGCGAGGACGGCGCCGGCGGTGACCACGGAGATCCCGTGTTCGGAGCTGCGCCCGCCGAACACGACGGCGACCCGCGGCTTGCGAGACGGCTGCGGGGAGGAGGAGGGGACGTCGGGCATGTGATGTGCTTCTTTCGCTGTGGAGAACAGGGGTGGTGGAAGGAGTACTGCGATCGCGTACGGGCCGGGTGTGTCACACAGCCATGTCCCGGGTGACGCCCCGATTCACCAGTGCCGACCGCAACGCCCTCACCGCGTGGTAGGAACGTGACTTGACCGTTCCACTGGGTATGCCCAGTTCCTCCGCCACCGTGGTGGTGCTCAGGTCGAGGAAGTAGACGCGCTGCAGGATTTGCCGGTGGTTGTCACTCAGATCTCTCATCGCGTCCCGGACGATGAGCTCGGTGAGCACGGAGCGGGTGTGGTCGGTCGCTTCCTTGTCGTCGGCCTCGACGTCGGTCGCGGCTTCGACGCGGCTCCCGTGCGCCCGGAAATCGTCTATGGCCAGGTTCTTGATGACGGTCTTCAGCCATGGTTTGACGCGCAGTTCTCGTTCCGGCATTTTGCGCATCTGGAGCCAGGCCCGGAGCATCGCCTCCTGCAACAGGTCCTCGGCGCGATGCCAGTCGCCGCCCAGCTTGTGGTGAGCGAACCGCCGCAGGTCTGCGCCATGTTTCTGATATATTTCGACAATGGTCTCGGAGGATTCGGCGTCGACCGACGTCTCATCCTGGGATACGTCTGATAGCAACTCTCTGACCTCCTCGTGCACCCCGAAAATCCGCCTGGAGGTACTCGCAAGTTTCTTGTCATCCCGGTAAGCCGCTGGTTGCCAGGGCTGGATGACGTCGGACGGGAGGTCAGTTGTCGTCGATATCGAGAACTGTGCGCCTCACGGAACTCGATATTACTGAGGGCGCCTGGCGCACATCGACGGATGAGCACTGATTGGTCACCATGTGAGCACTACCGCGCTGTCCCTTCCTCTTGGTGAGGAAGGGACAGCGCGGTAGCGACAGCGTCAGCGGCTCAGCGAGGCCTTCGAGACGGGGAAGTCGAAGTAGGTGGCCGGGAAGGGCTCCGCCGACAACGTGAAGTGCCACCACTCCTCGGGGAGATTCACGAACCCGACGGACTCCAGCCCGTTCTTCAGCCGCAGCCGGTTGGCCGCCTGCGTCGCGCTGACGCGGGGATCGAGCGTGTGGGACAGGGTGTCGAAGCAGTCGAAGCCCGTACCCATGTCTATGGAGTTGTCGGGGAATCTCTGCTTGACGGGTGCGTAGCACGGCACGAGCTTCTCCCCGGGCACGTAGGGCCGGGTGGTCGTGGCCGGCAGCTTCACCAGCGTGAGGTCCACCGTACTGCCGCGGCTGTGGCCGGACCTGGCCGCGATGTACCCGTCGGTGAAGAGATCCGACTTCTCCACCTGCGGGTAGAACTCCTCCTTCATCAGCTCGTCGTCCAGGTCCTCGGCCCAGCTGACGAATTGATCCACGGCGCGCTGTGGCCGGTAGCAGTCGTACACCTTGAGGCTGTAACCCTGCGAGAGGAACTCCTGCTGGGCTTCCGCCAGCGCCTGCGCGGCTGCGGAAGTGAGGATGCACAGGGGCTCGTCGTAGCCGTCTATCTTGCTGCCGACGAAGTTATGGGCGGTGTAGTACCGCATATCCTGCAGAATGGATGGTGCCACTTTCTTCAGGGCCACGAACCCGGCCGGAGCTGTTTCGTCTGCGTCGGCCCGCGCTTCGCCGGGTGCGCTCAGCGTCGTGATGAAAATGGCCGAGACGGTGGCGAACAGAGCCGTGAGGCGCCGTATGGCGTTGTTGTTGATTATCACGATCAATTACTGAACATTATGCGCCAAGAAAAGGCAATGCCTTTGTGTATAGGTTTCACGACGCACGCTTCGGGGCCTGCTTTGCCAGCATGGTGAAGGGCACCAAGGACAGAATGACGACCAGCAGACCGAAGAGCTCGGTCGACCGGACGAGGCCGTAGTGGCCTGCGAGCACTCCGGCGGCCAGTACCGGCACGCACATCGCCAAATAGGTGATGGTGTACACGGCAGCCATCAGACCGGCCCGCTCCGTCGTGTGTGCGGTGGCCGTCACAAGGCGTACACCGCCCTGGAAGGCGGGACCGAAACCCAGACCGGCGATCGCTGTTCCCCAGTAGAGGAGGGCACCGGAGTCCACGTGCACGGCGGCGAGGGTGACGACCACTCCGCAGGCCAGCAGCAGCGAGCCTCCCAGAGTCGTTCGCTCCGCCGTCACGTGCCGGGTGAGCAGGACAGCCGGCACGGCGCAGGCGGTGAGCAGGGAGACGATCAGTCCATTGCTGACCGACGATCCGGTGACGTGTTGGATCAGGTCGGGCCCGAGGGACAGATAGAAACCGCCCAGTGCCCAGACGGCGACGAAGACCGGAGCCGTGAGCACGAGGGCGGGACGGCTGGCGTGAGGTGTCCGTATCCGGGGGTGCAGGGATCGCAGAGCACCGGGCCTGCGGGTTCCCGGCTCGCGAACGAACAGCAAGCCGACCACCTGAGCGGCCATCGCGGCGAGCAGGACGGCGTACACGGACCCGGTCCGCGCGGGGTGGAGATCCAGCAGCAGGCTGGTGACGAGGGTCCCGGACGCCATGCCGATGAGCGGAGCCACGCTCACGAAGAGGGCCCCCCCTCGCTTCGTGACATCCAGCAGGGCGGCTCCCAGCGAGCTGGTCGCCGCACCGGTCGCGAACCCCTGCACCGTCCTGGCGACAACGAGCGACGTCATGCCGTCGGCTTGCAGGAAGAGCACCATCGACAGCGACTCGAATGCGAGAGCGCCCCAGATGACCGGACGTCGGCCGACATAGTCGGAGAGCGAGCCGACCGTCAGCAGCGAAGCCAGGACGCTCAGGCAGTACACGCCGTAGATCAGTGTGATGGCACCGGACGCGAGGTGCCATTGCGCCTGGTACTCGTGGTACAGGGGGGTGGGGGCACTGGACGCCGCGAGGAAAGTGACGAGGACCACGGATAAGAAGACGGCCGCGTTGCGGTCGCGCATCGTGTGCCTGCGCGGTTGGTCTGATCCCAACGACATGCGGGCCGTCGTCTTGTTCAGCCCATGAAGCATCGTGTTCCTTCCTGCGGGGAGAGGCAGACAGCCGGGAGAGGGGGAAGCCCCCGGGTGCGAACCATGGGGACGTGAACGCACCCGGGGCGAGAAACACCTGCCGGGCGTGTGTGCCGTGAACGGGGCTCACCGACGACTGCGGAGGCGCTCACGGTGAGAACGGGTGACGTCGGAGGTCGGTTCACTCCAAGCGCCGGCGCACACCCGCGGCGGTGTCGGCCGCGTCGTGCGGCACGGGAATCGCGTGGAGAACGCTCCACAGGGGGCTGAGTACGCGGTACCCGCCCGTCGGCGCGCCGGCCGGTCAGGCCGTCGGCGGGCCGCTGATGTACACGCCGTCGCTGTCGTAGGGCCAGGCATTGGCCTTGCAGCCGTGCAGCCCCTTGATCTGCTGCATCATCACGGGTGCGGGCCGGCCCTCCCCGGAGCACGTCTCGTGACCATGTCCGAGGCGGTGTCCCACCTCGTGATTGATGATGAGGGCCCGGTAGTCCTGCAGGGAGCCGTCGAACTGCGGTGATCCGAGCATCCAGCGCTTGAGGTTGACCACCACGACGGAACCCACTGAGCAGTTGACCTCGCCCTGGGTGTCCAGGCCGGCGGCTCCGCAGATGGCGTCGACCGTGCCGGGCGAAGCCACCTGCACGGTCAGCTCCGCCGGCTCCGAGGAGACCAACTGGAACGCCTGTCCGCCGGCTGTCCAGCCGCGGGGATCACCCAGGACCGAGTTGATCTCCCGGGCCGTGTCCGCCGGGGACAGGTCCAAGGAGGTCTCGACCTGCACGCGGTACCTCATGGGAGTGCCTGTTCCGACCGGATCCAGGCTCTCCTGCGCGGTCGTGAACTCCCCGGAACCGGTGAGCGGCACAGTCGGGGTCGGGGTGGGCGTGGGTGTGGGGGTGGTTGCCGACGGCGTCGGCCGCGGGGTCTTCGCCGACCGGGCCTGGGCGGTCGAGACGTCGGACGGGCTGCCGAGGGCGTCGTCGGCGGAGGACGCCTGGTTCTGGCAACCACCCGTCAGGGGAACGAGCGCGAGCAGCGCGCAGCCCAGCAGCGCGGCGTTGAGCCGCCCCTTCCGGGCATGGTCGGTATGACTGGCCAGATGTCGCCGCATGGTTTCTCCTCGGAGCGCGAGGTGCGCAGGTGTGCGGAAGGCGTATACATGGGCGATAACGGCTGAGAGTGGTACGAGGTTCAACAAACGTGGTTTTCGCGGTGAGCCGTGGCCCGCACCTGGCCCCTGACCACGTCGCCGAGCCGACAGGTCAGCAGCTGCCGAACTGGGCGAAGAAGGCGCGCTCCGCGGCTCCCAGCCGAGCGGGACGACCGTCGCCGCGCGTCACGCACGCCATGGTCGTGGACGCCTTCGCACAGAGGTGGTCGCCGTCCAGGATCTCGGCCGAGAGGTCGACGGTCGCTCCCCTCAGCTTCGTGACCCGGGTCTCTATGGTCACGGGTTCGGGGTGATACGTCAGGGGGCGCAGAAAGAGGATCTCCTGGCGCGTGACGATGTAGGCGTTCCCGGAGGGGGCGATGCCTTGCCGTTCGGCGAAGGCGGTCAGCTCGCGGTACAGGTGCACTCGGGCTTCCTCCAGGTAGCGCGAGTACTGCACGTTGTTGACGTGGCGGTTGGCGTCCACGTCCGCCCAGCGCATGGGGCAGAGGAAGAGGTGACGGTCGGTCAAGGCAACCCCTTGGGGCGGAGGGCGGGTGTCGTCATACAGGCGGCTTGGTGCCCCAGGCGGCGACGAGGGGCATGCCCATCCAGCTGAAGTGCGGATCGTCGAAGCAGCGATGACTGATGTCCCACTCGTTCTCCGTCACCTCACCTGAGGCCAGCACACCGTCGCGGAACACCTCGAAGGGTGAGCGGAACGTGTCCTCGCCGCCCTTGAGCACGCGGAAGGTCGCTTCGTTGTCCACATCGGCCAGGGACAGTGACCTCAGCATGCCCGGCAGCAGTCGGCCGAGATTGAGGTCGAAGGCCTTCCTCGTCCGGGTGTGCCGAAGGATCGTCTCCATGACACGGACGAACGTGCCGGCGTCCGGATGGTCCCGGGTGACGGCCTCGACGCCCAGGAGATCCCCTTCCTCGACGAGCAGCCGACCGCCCGGCCGCAACGCGGCGACCATGGTCTTGAGTGCTGCGAGCGGGTCGGGGAGATGCATGAGTACCAGGCGGGCGTGCACGAGGTCATAGGCAGCTTCCTCGAAGGCGTCCGTGGTGATGTCGTGCACGCGCACTTCCAGGTTCGGGGCCGTCTCGCTGGTCAGGAAGCGGGGATTGATGTCCGCCGCCACCACGTGCCCCTCGGGCCCCACGCGTCCAGCCATCCACCGGGCGATCGATCCGGCGCCCGGCCCCACCTCGAGGCACCTCCAGCCCGCGGAGACGCCGAGCGAGCGCAGGTGGCGCCGAGTGGTGCGATCACGGCTTTCCTGGATCTTCTCCAGACGTGTGGACTCCTCACGATGACCGGCGCGGTCGGCGAAGTACTCGTGCTTGATCGTCATGCTGGGCATGGCCTTCTTCCGTCGTTGTCGTTACGCATGCTGCGCCCCGGCGTGCCTGATCTGCCGCCGCAGACCGTCCAGAGGAGCCGCCATCCCGTCGCGGATCCACTGGTTCACCTCGGGTCGTATCCCGAGCGCACGCAGGCGTACTTCCGCCTCTGCCTGCAACTGCCTGCCGAACTTCCAGGCGAGTATGCGCTCGGAGCGGGTCGGCTCGGTGGGCAGTTCGACGACCGCCACCATGGCAAGGGCTTCGCGAAGGGTGTGTGCGACGGCGTCCACACGTTCTTGTGGGGCATTGGCCAGGCCCCGCCTGACAGCTTCGACTCCGAAGGCTATGTGACGTGACTCGTCACGCGTCAGAGCGGTGAAACCCGCCCGTACTCCCTGGAGCGTGTCACTGCTCTTCAGCGCGGACAGGAGGTTGCGCTGAGCGGTGACGCCCATCACTCCTTCAGCGACGACGTGGAAGAGGGCGACGGCCTGCAGCCAGTCGGTCAGTCCCGCCTGCGGGGAATCGAGCTGACGTACTATTCTGCCCTCCATTCCGACATAGGCGCGCTGAGCCGGTGTGGAGTGCTGCCAGGACAGGGTGAGCGCTTGGCGCAGGTCCTCCTCGTGGACACCCAGTACCTCGCTTCCGATGCGGTCCATGAGACGCGCGTGGCGCGCCTCGTCCGCCGCCTGACCGCCCAGGAACAGCAGCGCCGTCTCGTCGGGCGCACCCGTCATGATGGGAGCCATGGTCTCGGTCGCGGCGTACTCGCTGACCAGGAAGTGCTGGATGACTCGCTCGAGCCGTCGCCTGGTACCGGCAGAGAGCCGGCTCCATTCCTCGGCGTCCTGATCAAGACGCAAGCCCTCGGACGACCACTGCTGCCTGTCCCAGGCGCGGTAGAGATTCCGGTAGGTGGGCCGGGAGCTGATCAGATTCTCCGCGTGGCCGCCGATGTGACTCATCGGCAGCAGGGCCATCTCTTCCAGCGTGGCCTCATCGACGAGAACGCTCCAGCGCTGCAAGGGCTTCTCCCTTCGGTTCGTGGTCCGGTGAGCCGGTTGCCGTGTCGACTATGCGTACAGGTCCAGGACGCGGGCGCCGAACGGCTCGTAGACGGCATCCCAGTCCACCTCCACGCCCTGCACGTGAAGGGAGGTCATGGCCGCGAGCACCGCCGCCCTTTCGGACCCGCGTCGCTCCATGACAGGGACGGCCAGGGCGTCCTTGCCGGGTCCGAACGCGCTCGGCGCCACCGCTGACAGCTGCGCGCAGGGGCCGATCTCGACGAACACCGAGACGCCTTCGCGCATGACGGCGTCCAGACCGTCTCCTACACGCGCCTTGTCACACAAGTGCCGCACCCAGTAGTCGGGATCGCAGATGCCGGAGGGATCCACCAGTGTGCCCGTCACGTTCGACACCATCGGTATGTCGGGAGCCGAGTAGTGCAGGCCCTTGATCGCCTCCCGGAAGTGAGCAGCCGCAGGCTCCATGAGCGGTGAGTGGAACGCATGACTCACACGGGCCCGCCACGCCCTGTGACCGGCGGCCTTCACCGCGTCCGCCACCGCGCGCGTCGCTTCCTCGTCACCGCTGATGATGACGCAGTCAGCGGTTCCGGCCGCGATGCATGCCCGGCCGCGAGTCCCGCGCAGCAAGGGCTCGACCACGTCCTCCGGAGCAGTGAGCACGTACATGGCGCCGCCCGGAGGGAGGTCCTCGACCACACGTACCCTCTCTGCGACGAACCGGCAGGCGTCGTCCAGGGACCACACCCCCGCGGTGTAGGCGGCAGCCACCTCTCCGAACGAGTAGCCCACGAGGAAGTCCGGCTGGACGCCCCACGACCGCAGCAGCCTGAACAACGCCACTTCGAGGATGAACATGGTCGGTTGTGTGTACTGGGTGCGATCCAGCAGGCGTGCTTCGCTGGTCCCACGCTCGGCGAACATGACCTCCAGCAGGGAGGAGCCGAAGGCCGACTCCAGCTTGCCCGCGATCTCCTCGACAGCCGTCCGGAAGACCGGGAAGGTCTCGTAGAGCTCACGCCCCATACCCGGCTGCTGTGCGCCTTGCCCGGCGAAGCAGAATGCCAGCCGGCCACGAGGTTTCACCTGCCCGACCGTGTAGGCGGGTGTCTCGTTTCCCCGTTCGATGTCGTGCAGGGCCTGGAGAAGGCCGACGCGATCGTCGTCCGGTACCAATGCGTAAGCGGTGAAATGGCCGCGATGTCGGGACAGCGTCAGAGCGACATCGGCGGACGTCCAGTCCGTACGGGACTCAAGGGCCGATCGAAGACGACCGGCGGCGGCGCCCAGGGCGGGGGCTGTCTCAGCTGTTATGGCGATCATGAAGTCTCGGATCCCGTGCGAGGTCGCGGCCCGCGGCCAACGGGCCCTGGCAGACGAGGAACGGGTCCGGAGTTCCTCCGGTTCACGTCGCGAGGTGTCTTCTTCGCGATCACACATGAGCGGGGGCCGGCATCACCGTCATACACGGGCCGGCCCCCTCGCCCGCCGAGCCGCGTAAGCCCATGCTGAACACGGTCCGGATGAAAGGCACCTGACGCTTCGACCACCGAGGAAGGACCGGGCCTTTGATATCGCGACACACCGATTGCCGCCGCGGAGGCAAGCTCATGAGGGCGACCGCCGTAGCGGTTCTGGCCGGCGTTCTCACCGGCAGCGCACTGCCCGCCCAGGCGGACACCCGGCACAGTGGCCGTTCAGCGGACCAGCGCCGACTGCGGGAACTCGTCGACGGGATGGTCCGAGCGGGCAGCAACACGAAAACCTTCACCGCGGTGGTGGTGCTGCAACTGGCGGACGAGGGCAGGGTCCGTCTCGACGCCCCGATCGAGGACTGCCTGCCCGCACTGGTCCGGGGCAACGGGATCGACGGAGGCCGTATCACCGTCCGTCAACTGCTCCGGCACACGGGTGGACTGCCTGAATACGTGTCCGGCCTCGGTGACTTCTTCGCGATCCGCGACGTCCACTACGAACCGGACGAACTGCTCGGCCTCGCTCCCTCGCAGGGGGCGCACGGTGGCGGAGCAGATCACCCGCCGTGTCCTCCGCAGGGCCGCCTTGCGCCACACTTACTTCCCCGCCCGCCGGGAGCGGTCCATCCGTGGAGCACACCCCGATGGATATCAAGCCACCACCCCCGGCGCTCCACTGCGTGATCTCACCGTGTTCGACCCGCCCTGGGCTTGGTCGGCGGGACAGTTGGTCTCCACACCCCGTGATCTCAACCGCTTCATCGCGGCGTTCATGGACGGGAGGCTCCTGAAGGCCGAGCAGCTGCGCGAGATGCGCACCACAGCACCCCGCTGAGCTGCGGGGGCCTGGTCCGGGGGCACGGAGGTGACATCCCGGGGTACGAGACGCGGGGAGGAGTCACTGAGGACGGACGCGCGGTGACCGTGGCCGTCACGGCCTTGCCGGCGGCGGTGCCGGAGCCGCAGGACGCGGCCGCGCACGTCCTGGACTTCGTCGACCGGGCACTGTGCGCGTGAACCCGCGAGGGCCCGTCGGTACGGCGGAGGGGCACGGTGCCCGCGCCGCGGTCGCCTGTGACGTGCCTCATGTGAACCACACCTCGCGACGGACCCGTTCACGCAGTGACATGACCAGATGTCGGCCGAGGCGGTGAGCGCGTCGCCGGTCGTGGGGCGGGCTTCAAGCAGCGGGGCCCGCGCCGCACGGCCGGCGGCGCGCCGGCTTCGGCCCCCGCCCGCGTGGCACACACATCGGAAGAAGCTGATGCACCATGAAGGACGCCGCGACCGTGTGGCTCCCGTACCCCTGGGAGGGGATCCCCGGACTGCCGGACGACTTCACCTACGGCCACTGGGACGGTACGGGACCGCTGCCCGGGGATCCCGGTGAGGTCCGCTTCCTCACGGGACCCACGGCGCCGGGCGCCGACCACGCGCTGCGGAGCGTGCTGCCACGCATGGGCCGGCTGGAGGTCTTCCAGCTGCTCAGCTCGGGGTACGACTACGTGCTGCCGATGCTGGACGACATGCCGCCCGGCACGAAGCTGGTGACGGCACGCGGAGTGCACCGTGAGGCCACCGCCGAACTGGCCGTCACCCTCCTGCTGGCCCTGTGCCGCGGGATCGACCAGTTCATCGCCCGGCAGGCCGAGGGACGCTGGCGCCCCGAACCACGTACCACACTGGTCGGCAAGCGGGTACTGGTCGTGGGGTACGGCGCCGTGGGTGCGGCCGTCGCGGCTCGGCTCCGCGCGTTCCGGTGCGCACCGGTCCTGGTGGCCCGCAGCGAGCGCACCACCCCGACGGGACACGTGCACGGGGCGGCGCAGTTGTCCTCCTTGCTGCCCACGGTGGACGCGGTGGTGCTGTGCGCACCGCTGACGGAGTGGACGCGTGGCATGTTCGACGCGGACACGCTGGCGCTGCTGAAAGACGGAGCCCTTCTGGTGAACATCGCCCGCGGGGAACTGGTGGACACCGACGCCGTCGTCCGAGAGGTGCGCAGCGGCCGGATCCGAGTCGCGCTCGACGTGACGGACCCGGAGCCCCTCCCCGCCGGCCACCCCCTCTGGGACCTGCCCGGTGCGCTGATCACCCCGCACGTGGCGGCGTTCACCGACGCCTTCCCCACGATGTCCGTGGCATTCCTCCGTGAGCAGCTGCACCGGTATGCGCGGGGCGAGGAACTCGACAACGTCGTCCTGACGACGACAGCCGGGAGTCCGGGCGGTGAGCGGGCTGCCTAGACGCACCAGGACCGCCGCGCGCTGCGGAGTGCCGCAGGCGGCAGGACCGGACGCGGAGCCGGTCCAGGTTCTCGAGAGCTTCGAGCGTGCCGGTCATGAGGACCCGGCGGCTGCTTGGCATGCCTTCACCCGCACGTGGAACTGGGCCGCGCCGCTGCCCGCGGCCGTGCCCGGCGACGACGGCGCGGCGGGCCTCGTCGCCCGGCCGGTCGCGGGCGGTTTCTCGCTGTCCGGACAGTGGCGTGTGCCGACGCGAGGCGTCCCTCGACGATGGCTGGCTTTGCCACTCACCGACGTCCGGGAGGCCGGCGGCCAGGCGGCGGCGGACGATCCGGACCTCTTCGTGGTCTCGACGAAGGTCCTTCCTCGGCCCTCCGGTCAGCACCACGGCGGTGACCGCGCGCGAGCGCCCGGCCCCGAGTACCGGCTGGACGGGGTCTACGTGCCGGCGGGCTTCGCCACGCGGTCGAGGGGCGGAGCCCTGCGGGCGGACGCTGCGGCTTTCCACTGGACCGCCGTGACGGCCATGGCGCTCGGGGTGGCCCGCCGTCTCACTGACACACTGACGGCTCCCGCACCCCTCGCCGCGGCCGGGCTGACCGCCCTCCTGCGCGACGAGAGGGCGAGCCTCGCCACGGCACTGCGAGAGGTCTCGAACGCCACGCGGGACGGTGCTCCGGACACCGTGGAGAAGCTGGCCGCACAGGTCGGGCGGACCGCCCGTGCGGTCCATCACGTCGTCGCAGCAGCCTACGAGGGTGTCCCGACGGCCGTCGTGCGTGACGGCCGGCACCCCCTGACGTGTCTCATCGACAGCGGCACGCCGATACTGCAACACGTCCGGTACGCGGTGGACCTCCATCGCCCCGACGACAGCGCTGTTCAAGAGGAAGGCCGACCATGGTGACGACCGTCGCGTATCAGGGTGAGCACGGGTCCAACTCGTCGACCGTCGCTCGCAGGCTGTATCCCGGCGGTCGAGAGCTCGCCTGCACGAACTTCGAGCAGGCCCTGGACGCCGTCGCGCTGGGCACCGCAGACGTGGCGGTGATCCCGGTCGACAACTCCGCCGCCGGACGCGTCGCGGACGTGCACCACCTGTTGCCCGGATCGGGACTGTTCATCGTCGCCGAGTACTTCCTCCCCATCCGTTTCGACCTGATGGCCGTACCCGGCACGACCTTCGATCAGGTGGAGTGCGTCCGCAGCCACGTGCACGCCCTGGGGCAGTGCCGGAAGCTGCTGCGGGAGGGCGGTTGGCGCACCCACGTCAGCGATGACACGGCGGGTGCGGCCCGGGAGGTGGCGGAGCTGGGTGACCCCCGGCACGCGGCCCTCGCACCGCCTGCCGCGGCCCCCCTGCACGGCCTGGAGGTCCTGCGGGCACAGGTCGAGGACGATCCGGACAACACCACGCGGTTCGTCGTCCTGTCCCGGGACGCCGTCGTCGCTCCGCTCGGTCCTGACGGGGCCGAGCCGACGATGACGAGCCTGTTCTTCCACGTACGGAACATCCCCAGCGCGCTCTACAAGGCGCTCGGCGGTTTCGCCGGCTGCGGTGTCAACCTCACCAAGATCGAGAGCTATCAGCTGGGCCCCGGGGTGAACCCCAGCCGGTTCTACGTGGAGATCGAGGGACACCCTGACGAGGTGAACGTCGCCCTCGCGCTTCAGGAGCTGCGCTTCTTCTCCTCGGAGGTGCGCGTCCTCGGGGTGTACCCGGCCCATCCGCACCGGCTGCGCGAGCGCACCGGCTGACGTCATGACGCCGCGCGGTCCCTCCGCGTCGGCAATGGCCGAGGAGGCCGGCGAACCGGTGCGGAACCGGACCGCGCCTCCTCGGCCACCTGGTCAGGACTGCGGGTACGACACGCCCGGGAAGTCCAGTCGGGCCTGCTGCAGCTGTGCCTCGTACTCGTCCGTCCACCCGAAGGCGGTCTCGGCCTGCTCCCGCAGATCGGCGCCCGCGGCCCCGCTCCAGAAGTGCACGAACTCACCCATGTTCATGTCGCGGATGTAGGCGCCGTTGTGCTGGGCGAAGTGCTCGGCCGTCAGCCGGAAGAACGAGTCGAGCGCCTCGCTCTTGCCGTGGTCGCGCCAGATCGGGAAGAACCAGTCACGGAACCAGGCGGTGTTGGCCCGCGGGAAGTTGTCGGTCTTGACGACGGCCTTGCTGTACCAGCTTTCGGCGTCGGCGGTCAGACCGGCTCCGAGGTAGGCGTCGTACTGGTAGATCTCCGCCCACTTGCTGTCGCCCCACAGTTTGAAGGCGGGTGATCCATTGACCCCGTAGGCCGAGAACTCGACGACGTGCGCGAGCTCGTGCGAAATGAGGTTGCGCGGCTGGGTGTCGGTCTCGATCCAGTCGCCGAGACCCATGTCGATCACGTTGCGGTAGTCGTGAGACCCGTCGAAGACGGTCGCGGGGTGACCGCCGCCGTACTTGCCCTGGTGGAAGATGGCGGCGAGCTGCGGGTTGCTGAAGCTGTCGTAGTTCTGCTTGGTGTACTTCCAGAGCTTGGTGACGTAGTCGTTCAGCCAGGTCTGGGAACGGTCCATGTCGTCGTCGAAGTAGATCGCGACGTCGTCGTTCTCGTAGACCTTGTTGAGCAGCTGGATGTGTTCCAGCCAGTGCTCCTGCCAGGTGGCAGGCATGTCGCCGGCCGGGGTGGTCGCGGACACCGCCGTGGTGTAGGCGGACCGGCCGCCGGCGTTCTCCGCCCGCAGACGGTAGTGGTAGGTGGTGTTCTCGGTCAGACCGAGGTCGATGTACCTGGTGGTGCCGTTCGGCAGGACCCGGGACCAGTCCCAGTCGGTGCCGTTGAGGGAGCGCTCCAGGCGGAAGGACTGCTCGGTACGGGAGTTGTCCGTCCACTCCAGGACGGCCTGGTCGCCGGAGACGGCTTTCCCGGACAGGTCGCTCGGCGCCTCGGGGGCGTCGACCTGGGTCTCGGTATTGGCGGTGCCCAGCAGT
The DNA here is from genome assembly GCF_040646935.1 of Streptomyces sp. NPDC044984. Classification (NCBI taxonomy): domain Bacteria; kingdom Bacillati; phylum Actinomycetota; class Actinomycetes; order Kitasatosporales; family Streptomycetaceae; genus Streptomyces; species Streptomyces sp. NPDC044984. The sequence continues at coordinate 201,191 of NZ_JBEZBE010000002.1, read as the reverse complement.
TCCCACTCCGCCACCTGCGTCTGGGCCGCGCCGTTGTTGGCGGTCACGTCGAGACGGAAGTAACGGTAGAAGCGGTCGGTGTCGACTGTGTACGACTTCTTCTGGTGCCGCTTGGTGAACGACTCGCCGCTACGGGTGTCGAGGTCGGTCCAGGTGGTGCCGTCGGTGGAGCCCCGCAGCGTCCAGTCCTTCGGGTCCCGCCCGGACGCGTCGTTGGCGGAGGTGATGCTGTACCCCGAGACCCTGGACGAGCCGGCGGGCTGGTACTGGACCCACGTGCTGCCGCTGTCGGCGAGGTACTTGGTGTACGGGCTGTTGTCCGCGACTTTCTGGCTGCCCTCCGTCCCCCCCTTGCTGTACCGGTCCGTGAGCGTGCCGGGCATGTCGGTGATGTCGAACACGCTCACCGACAGCTTGGTCGTGTTGGAGTACTCCGACAGCCCGTTGCCCACGCCCACCGCACGGATCCGGTAGGAGTAGGCAGTCTCCGGGGCGAGCCCGGGATCGGTGTAGGTCCGCACGTCCGCGCCGGCTGTGGCCAGCGGTTCGAACGGGCCGCCGTCGATGGAGCGTTCGATCTGGAAGCCGGACTCGGCGTAGCCGGTGTCATTACTGGAGTTGTCCGTCCAGTTCAGTACGGCCGCGTCACCGTCCAGCGTGGAGGTCAGCCGGGAGGGCGCCGCCGGCACACCGTTGCCGCCTGCCCACAGCTCCCACTCCGCGAGCTGGGAGTCGGGCGAGCCGGTGGTCTCGCTCACCACGAGCCGGTAGTGGGTGTAGGCCGTGCCGGGCGTGACGCTGAACCCGCGGGTCTGGTTGCGCGCGGAGAACTTCTGGTCGGTGCGGGTGTCGATGACGGTCCAGGTGGATCCGTCGAGCGAGCCCTGCAGCGTCCAGTCCTTCGGGTCGCGGTCGGGCGCGTCGTTGGCCGAGGTGAGGGTGTAACGGTCGATCGTCTCGGCGGTGGGCGACTCGTACTGCACCCACATCGCGGAGCGGATGGTGAAGTACTTGGTCGTGACATCGTCGTCGATCAGCATCGACTCCGACTCGGCGCCGGTTTCCTTGTACTGAGCGGTGATCTTGCCGCCGTTGCCGGTGATGTCCGTGCCCGGGTCCGGCGCGGTGGTCACCGTCGGAACCGTCTCGTCGGCGTGGGCTCGCGTGGTGGTCGCGGCGAGGAGGGTGGCGCCGACCGCTCCGGCGAGCAGAGCGGCCGCCCAGGGTCTGACGAGGAGTGTGTACCGGCTGCGGGAGCCGGTGGAGGACGAGTGCACCTCGGATCCTTTCCGTATGTGCTGGCTGTGCCACTGCGGGAACGGATCAGGGTGCGCTTCGGTTTAGCCGCGGCCGCACTTCGGCCGCCGTACCGGGCGAACCGGGACGAGAAGGCGGTGAGCGCACGCTGTCCTGCGGGGGAGCGGCGCAGCGCAGGGGACCACCGGTGCGGTGCGCCACCGCACCGGTGTCAGTGGGGCGTCAGGACAGGGCGACGCTGTACACCCGGAACTCGACACGCAGTCCGGGCAGGAGTCTCCCCTCACCGACGAACACCGTCTGGTTCACCCAGGCGTACCGCTCGTCCCCCGTTTCCATACGCGGCGTGATCATGAAGTACTGCTCGCCGAAGGCGGTCGGTTCATCGCCGCCCGCGAGGACCGCCTTGATGCCTTTCGTCATCTCGATGAGCCCGAAGTACTGGACGTAGATGGCCGCCCCGTCGTGGGTGTCGAACGTGCTTCGCACGTCGACCCGGGCGTAACCGTCGTCGCCCACGAGCAACCAGTCACCCCCGCCGGCGGTGATGGTTCCCTTCAGCCTGTCTCCTGTGATTCCTCCTCCCACTCCCTCGGCGATGATCCGGTCGCCGAAGGGCCCGTCACCGATGTGTTCCGTGGCGAGGTCGACGTAGAAATCGAACTCCTTGACCAGAGTGGCCATGTTCTTCCTTTCTCGGGTGGTGCGGTGTTGCGTCCGCCGTGGGCGGACTTCAGCCCAGGCGCCGGATCAGCAGGGACAATGCCTCGTCGGGAGCGGCCATCGCGGCGATGTGTCGCGCGGCGGTCCGGGCGGCGGCGCGGTAGGACGAGTCCTCCAGTACGCGTACGACGGCCTCACCGGCTTCGCCGGCGTCACGATGACCTCCGCGGCGCCGAACGCGGACACTCGTTCGGCGCCGCCGAAGGCCTTTGGTGATGCGGCCTTCGCACGGGGGCGGTGCGTCGTGCTGCAGGCAGCCGGGCCGGGGATCGACCGGCGCGCACGGTCGCGACAGGGCGATGCCCCGTTCTGCCAGGCGCGCGCCGGCCACGTCGTGCATGGCTTCGGCGACGGATGCCTCCAGGGCGACGCCGACACCGTGCCGGGCCCGCGGCACGCGGAGGCGGGAGGCCGCCAGCGGACCCAGGAAGTCGGCCGGCTCGGCGATCACCAGCTCCGGGGCGAAATCACGAGCCACCGCGAGAGCGTCGTCCGCCCCCAGGTCCACGCGCGTACCGCCGAAGAACTCACCGGCCGCCGCCGGGTTCATGCCGACAGCGGCGTTCGTCCCCGTCCTGCGTCGGAACTCGCCCAGCGTCTCCTCGAGGGTCGGGCCCGCTGAGTGAACGGTGGTGGGCGCGACCAGCATCTCCAGACAGGCGTGGGTCAAGAAGGCCGTGGTGTGACCGGCCTGACGGGCCGCTCCTTCGAGCGGAAGGAGAGGCAGTACATGGCCATAGGCCGGTGTACTGGAGAAGAGGACGCGCATGGGACACCTTCAGCGGAGGAGCGAGAGGCCGAGGCACCGTCGGTGAACGGTGTGGCAACGGCGCATCGGGCCGCGGGTGCAGTGCACACCGCCGTCACCGGCCTGGCGGACTCATCATGTCCGTGACTCATGCTCCGTGGGGAGCCAGTAATTGCTCAGAACTGCTCAGTGCCGGTACGGGCGGCGGTCGGGCGTCGGCACAAGGCCAGCAGGTATCAACTGTTCGAACGAGGTGACAACTCGGTCATGGGTCGCGGACTCCACGGTATCGGGGTCCTTGCCCGGTGCATGGTGATCACACATTCCATGACGAGGGCACAGCCGTGAGCGGTGCCCCGTCCCTGTGACGAGGAGATCTCATGTTCACCCATCGCCGTTCCCGTACGCGTCTGCTGGCCGCTGTCGTCGTGGCGGGTGTATCGCTGCTGACGGCCTGCGAGGGCGACTCCGACAAGGACACTGCCGCGGCCGAGGTGGCCAGCACCGTCTCGGCCCCGGCCTCGAAGTCCGCCTCGCCGTCCGCTTCACCTTCCGAGTCCGCGGCGGACGACGGGAAGTCAGCGGCGACGGGTGACGAGACGGACGCGGACTCCTCCCGACAGGACGAGGGCTACGCGGCCGACGAGGATTCGGCGGCTGACGACAGTGCGGCCGACGAGGACGCCGCGGCGGACGACAGCGCCGGCGGGGTGAGTGGCGGAGTCAGCGGAACGTTCGCCGGCGGTACGGTCGAGTACCTGGCGCCGGGCACGTACATCGTGAGTGCGTCCGGCAAGGACCAGCAGTTCTTCGTGTCCGACAGCACCGCCGTCTACGGCGCGGGGACGCTGTGTGGCAGTTACAGCACGCGTGCCACCACACGGTGCTCCCTCGAAGACCTGGAAGCGGCCACCAGCAGCGGGTCCGTTGCCGCAGATGTGGTCGTCAAGCAGGGCGTCGCCACCCGGGTCACCGAGCGTCCCGCGCCGGACGAGGGTCCGGCCGTCGACGATCAGTGAGACGTCCGGTGCGCGGTCATAACGGTTTCCACCCGGGTCCGGCGGACGTCCGGTCACCGGCTCGGGTGCTGCCGATACTCGCCGGATGGCTCGCGTTCTGCTGATCGACAGGGATCCCGTGCTGCGTGACGACGTACGCAAGGCACTACTGCCCCTGGACGCCGAGGTGTTCGTGGCGTCGACGGGCGACGGGGGACTGGAGAGCGTCCGGCAATGCCGGCCCGACCTGGTACTGCTGGACGCGGACCCGCCGGACATCAGGGGAGTGGAGGTGTGCCGCGGCATCCGCTCGACAGATTCGCTGCCCGTTCTCTTCCTGTCCTCACGGGCCGAGGATTGCGAGGTCGTAGCCGCTCTTGAGGCGGGAGCGGACTGGTATCTCGTCAAGCCCGTGGCCGCCCGCGTGCTGCAGTCCTATGTCGCGGCGGCCCTGCGGCACCTCGACCGGGTCCGGCCGCCACGCACTCCGGCGGAGCAGTACGGTGACCTGGTCATCGACCGTGTCGCGGCGGAGGTGACCCTGCGCGGCCGGCGAGTCCCCCTCGCCCACTCGGAACGCATGCTGTTGTTCGCCATGTCCGCGGCGCCGGACCGGGTGTTCAGCCGCGAGGACCTCAAGGCGGTCACCGGGGGAACCACCGCGGGGACGAGCCCGCGCAACATCGACTCATGTGTGAAGCGCCTGCGGCTGAAGCTGGGCGAGTCACGTGGTGCGCCGGGCTTCATCGACACGGTGCGGGGACGGGGTTACCGATTCCGGGTGCACCGGGACCCCGGGCCGGCCGCTGAGGTGTGACCCTTCCGGGCCGTGCACGCGGCACCGGGCGTCGGCGTCGGGTGGGCCCCGGCTCAGTCCGTGCCGTCCTCACACCGTGCCCATGAGCGTTCGGCCGGGGCTCGGCACATCACTTCAGGCGGCCGCGGCGCGCCGCGGAGAGCTCTCGGACTGCCGCGTCAACGTCAGCCTCACCGTGCACTGGCTTCCCTGAGGGACGACGACGGCCCCGAACAGGTGGGCCAGCGCCAGAGCGGGCCGGTTCTCCGCCAGCACCAGGGCGTGCAGCTCGTCGTGGCCACGTTGCCGGGCGATGCCCACCATCCGCCTCACCAGCTCCGAGCCGAGCCCTCTGGACTGCCAGCCGTCGTCGACCAGGAGGGCCAGTTCGGCGGGGCCGGCACCGGATCCGCGGGCTGATGTACCGGCGGCGCACAGGACGTGCGTGACGGCGATGACACAGCCGGGCTCGTCGGCCGGCTGGGTGACCCAGGTGAGGCCCGCCGACGGGCTTGTCAGAGCACGCCACTCCGCTGACGAGAGGCCTCGCCGGCCGGTGAGGTACCGCCGGACGAGGCTCCGTTGTGAGCAGCGGGCGTGTAGGGCGTTGACGGAGGGCAGATCACCGGCGGCGGCGAGCCGGGTGTGCGTCGTTGTCCCGTCGTGCAGCCGCGTGGTCCATCCGGTCGCGGGGCCCGCTCCGGCGTCCGGGCGGCCGGGCACTGCCTGAACGGCCCCGTCCCCGGGGGACAGTGTCGTGGGGCTGCCCATCACGTGTCCTGCCGCTTCGGGGCGACGGAATGTCCCCGTGGACGCGCTCGGGCTGCCGCCCGGGGCCGCCACGGCGAGTCCGTGTCTCGTGTCCGTGCTGTGGACTGCGGCGTGCACCGAGCCGTGGGCAGGGCGGAAAGCGTGCATGGGTGTCCCGAGGTACTGGAGGTTCCGGCCGTTCGGTGCGGCGGTCCGCGAAGCGAGGTGACTGTCCGGGGCCGATGCACGCACGTCACGGTATCCGCTGGGCAGGGCTGTCGCCGCTGGTTGAGCAAGGGATGGACGGTTCTTGGCATGGTCGGTGGACACCTGACCGCTCCCGGGCCGCGCGCCCGTGGAATCGCTCAGCACCTGATCGACAACTGCTCATCCGGTGCTCGCAGTGATGTCGCGGCCGTACGACCCGAACGTCGGTCGTCAACACTGATCACCCAAGAGCGTGGGACCAGCGACAACCCGTGTGGACGTCCCACCACGTCAGGAAGGTGCTCTCGATGAGCAGGATACGCAGCATGGTACTGACCTCCGGCGCCGCATCGTTCGCCGCGGCACTGCTGGCGATCGGGGCGCCGGCCGCTTCGGCGTCGACGGACGAGGGGGCGTGCCCCAGGCCCTATCCGACAGTGGACCCGGTATGTGTCTTCGACGGAGCCGACTTCACCGGACTGCTCGAGAACAACCCGGCGTGGACGCCCGCCCTGCCGGCCGACAAGAACGACAAGATCTCGTCGATCATCAACGACTCCGACTACCGGCTCCTTGTCTTCGCGGACAGCAACTACCAGGGCGACTGGATCGAGATCGGCCCGCACCAGAGCTGGGTCGCTCCCGTCGATTGGGACAACCGCGTCTCCGGTTACTTCATGTACTGAGCCGGACCGCCACGGACCCCCGCGTCGACCGGACGGCGGGGGTCCGTGGCGACCGCCGAGCACTCTGCCGGGCTATTTCCACGCCCTGAGAAGCATGCGCTCACCCCGGGCTCCGAAGAGGCTGAGGAACTCGACGGGCTGATCGCCCAGATTGCTGAAGGCGTGCGGGAGGCGTGTGTCGAACTCTGCGGCCTCCCCCGCCTGGACCACGAGCTTCTCCCCGCCCGCCGTGATGCCCAGCCGTCCGAACAGGACGTAGATCCAGTTGAACCCCTGATGAGCGTGGAGTTCGGGCGCTTCGGCGTCCGCCGGCCCCGGCGGCAGAACGTGCTTGTGTGCGTGCGGACCACCGTAGTGGCGCACCAGCGGGATCACCGTCCGGCCCTGCTGGGCGACGGCGACAGGGCGCAGATGGATACGGGGATCGCCGGTCTGGGGAGCGCCCACCAGCTCGTCCAGCGGCACGTTGTACGCGGCCGCCAGCGGCAGCAGCAGATCAAGGGTGTACTTGCGCCGGCCGGATTCCATGCGGGACAGCGTGCTCGGAGAGATGCCGCTGATGTCGCTGATGTCGTCCAGGGTGGCCTGGCGCTCCCGCCGGAGCGCCCGCAGGCGTCCGCCGACCGTCAGGAGGAATTCCTCTACCTCGTCGTGGTGCACACCTCCATCTTGCCAAGTCGGCAAGCGGCCTTGGACGCGCCCGCCCGATGGTCGCAGGATCACCGGCGAACGGAACGGAAGGAACCACCATGACCGACGAACACACCCTGTACGACGCCATCGTCATCGGCGCGGGCGCGGCCGGCCTCAACGCGGCGCTCACCCTCGGCCGGGCCCGGCGCTCCGTGCTGGTCGTCGATGCCGGGCAGCAGCGCAACGCCCCGGCGCGGTCGATGCACAACTACCTGGGACACGAGGGCATCGCCCCCGCCGACTTCCTGGACCTCGCGGGACGCGAGATCTCCCGCTTCGGTGTGGAGCGCGTGACGGCCTCGGTGCTGACCGCGACGCGCGAGACGGAGACCTGCTTCCGCCTCGAACTGGACAACGGCGCCACCGTACGAGCGCGCCGGCTGCTGCTGGCCACCGGACTGGTGGACGAACTGCCCGACGTACCCGGCATCGCCGAGCGCTGGGCACGTGACGTACTGCACTGCCCGTACTGCCACGGGTGGGAGGTCCGGGACCAGCCCATCGGCATCCTCGCCACCAGCCCGGTGGGCGTGGAACAGGCGCTGCTGTGGAGTCAGTGGAGCGACCAGGTCACCCTGCTCGCGCACACCGGACCGGTTCTCGACGACACCGCCCGCAAGCGTCTGGAAGCCCGTTCGGTGCGGGTGGTCGAAGGCGAGGTGCGCGCGCTGGACGTCGTGGACGACCGGCTGGCGGCGGTGCTGCTCGCGGACGGGCGGCGCGTCGACCTCACACAGATCGTGGTCGCACCCCGCTTCACCGCTCGCGTCACCGGGTTGGACGGGCTGGGTCTGGACGTCACCGACTGGGAGATGTTCGGGCAGGTCGCCGGCAGTTTCGTGGCGGTCAACCCGCAAGGCGCCACCAGTGTGGCCGGGGTGTTCGCGGCGGGCAACGTCGCCAGTGTCACCGAGACGGTGATCGGTTCCGCGGCCGCCGGGCTGAAGGCGGCGGCCGGGCTGAACCTCGATCTCATCGCCGAGGACACGCGGCGCGCGATGACCGCCTGACGCCCGTCCCGTAACCGGTACCAGCGGCTGAGGCACCCGCGCCCCGTACGGCACCCGACGGATCACGGGTGCCGTACGGGCGCGGATCACGCCGCCCTCGCGAGCGGCCCTCCTGCCGTGGCGTCTCAGAGCGTACGGGTCACACGTATCCGAAGTTCTGTGTCCACATCGGACCCAGCGGGGTGACGAACACGCCGACACCGATCACGCGGAACCCGCGACGCAGGATGTTCCGTCGATGCGGTGGGCTGTTCATCCAGTCGGCGACCACCTCTTCCGGTGTCGGCTGGCCGAAGGCGATGTTCTCACCGCCGGGCAGCGGGAAGCCGGCCGCGAGCATGCGCTCCGCCGGCGAGGTGCCGTCCGGAGCCAGGTGGTCGAAGTAGCCGAGGCGGACCATGTCCGCGCTGTGGGCGCGGGCTGACGCCCGCAGACGCTCGTCGCTGACCAGGAGTTGCATGCCGCGCACGGTGCGCTCCCGGTTGACCAGCGAGACGACCGGATTCTCCAGCGACCGGCGCACGGCGTCACCACCGATGGCGGACCCGTCCGCGGTCGGACAGTCGCGGGGCGCGCCCTCGAAATCGCCTGAGGGCGAGCCCAGGAAACGAATGCGTCCTCCGGTGCCGCCCCACTGGGAGTCCCAGTCGTCCGTATCCGTGTCGTTCGGATTCATTTCTTCAGCCGGTCCACCATTTCCTTGGCCTCGAGAAGGCCGGCTCCCGTGGCCTCGCGGTACTTCTTCATCGCGGAGATGTCCTCTCCGGCACGGGCGAGAGCGGCGACTTCCGCCGGCACGAGTTCGTGATCCGGCACGCCGGCCTGTGTCAGCAGAAGGTCGACCTTGTGTTCCAGGCGCGTCATTCGCCGGTCCAGTCGGCGTGCCCGGCTTTCCAGCGCCGCCGTCACCGTGAGGCCCACGAGAACCACGAGAAGGGATGTGATGACGTCCATGTGTGCTGCGTTTCCTCTTCGTCGAATGACAGACCTGGCCGAGGGGCGGCTGTACATCCTATGAGCGGCGCGCACCTCTTCGAAGAGCATGTCCCGGCACTGAAGCCGCAGATGGTGCTCGACATCTGCTCGCTTGCTGCTCATCCCCGAGGTCCCCTCCTCAAGGAGGAGCCCGCCCGCCCGTCATCTGCGTGACGGAGCCGCCGTATAGACGCGAGGAGGGAGGATCCTGCCGCGATGAGCCGATGAACTGTGAAGACCACTCCCCGAACCGATCGAAGGTCCCCACATGCTCGGAGCACGCAGCCGCAGAACGCCCCCCGGCGCGCCCATCGGAATCGACTCCACCCGCAGCGCCGTACGTCTGACACAGGTGACCAAGGCATACGGTCACGGACCGTCCGCGGTCGTCGCGCTCGACCAGGTCAGCGCCGGCATCACCGCCGGTACCTTCACAGCCGTCATGGGCCCCTCGGGCTCGGGGAAGAGCACCTTCCTGCACTGCGCCGCCGGACTGGACCGGCCGACGTCGGGGGTGGTGCAACTCGGCGGACAGAACCTCGGGGACCTCGGGGAACGGCAGCTCACGGAGTTCCGGCGGAGCCACATCGGATTCGTCTTCCAGGCCTTCAACCTGTTGCCCTCCCTCACCGTGGAGCAGAACATCACCCTTCCCCTGCGGCTGGCCGGGGCCAGGGCGGAGAAGGGGGCCTTGCAGGGCATCGCCTCGGCCGTGGGGCTCGGGGGGCTGCTGGACCGCCGCCCCGCCGAACTCTCCGGCGGCCAGCAGCAGCGCGTCGCCATCGCCCGCGCCCTCATCACCCACCCCGAGGTCATCTTCGCGGACGAGCCGACGGGCGCACTCGACCCCGACACGGCCGAGGAGATACTCGCCCTGCTCCGGCAGGCGGTGACCGACCTCCACCAGACCGTGGTGATGGTCACCCATGATCCGGCCGCCGCCCAGCGCACCGACCGCGTCCTGTTCCTGGCCGCCGGCCGCGTGGTCGACTCCGTCAACACGCCGTCCGCGGCCCAGGTCAAGGGCATCATGAGCGAGCTGCGGAGGCGGTACTGATGCTGCGTCTGGCCCTGGCCACCCTGCGCTCGCGCGGCGGTGCCTTCGCCGCCACGTTCACGGCCCTGCTGCTGGCGGCGGCCGTGGTGAGTGCCTGCGGGGTGCTCCTCGAATCGGGACTGCGCTCCGCGCTGCCGCCGGAACGGTACGACAAGGCCCCGGTGATCGTGGCCGCGAGTCAGTCCGTGGAACTGACGGTCAAGTCCGCTGACGGGACCGACTACCGCAGCGCGCAGCCGCTTCCCGAACGGCCCGGTCTGGATGCCTCCCTGACCGAGGGCATCGCCGCGCTCGACGGCGTCACCTCGGTCGTGCCCGACCGCCGTGCGACAGTGCGCCTCCTGGCGGGCGACCGGTCCGTCACCGGCGCCAACGGTGCCGTACCGCAGGTACACACCTGGGAGAGCCGTGTCCTGGGCGGCTTCCGTCTCACCGAGGGGCACCGCCCCGAGGGTTCCCGGCAGGTCGTGCTGGACACCGACCTGGCCGAGCGGGCCGGTCTCCGCGTCGGCGACGACGTCCGGCTGATGTCCACGGCCACGCCCCGCACCTTCGAGGTGGCCGGTCTCGTGGCTCTCGACGGGGGCCGCACCCCACGGCAGTCGGTGCTCTTCGCCTCCGCGACCGCGGTCGAGGAGCTGTCACCGGCCGCACGCACGTCGGTCGACGCGTTCGGCGTGCTCACCGCTCCCGGCACCCCCGCGGGGCAGGTCGCCACGGAGATCGCGAAGACGCTGAAGGGCACCAACGCGTCCGTCTACACGGGCGAGGGGCGGGGGGAGGCGGAGTTCACCGACGTGGCGGTCGGCGCGGCCACCCTGGTCGAGCTCGCCACCGCGATCGGCGGCAACGTCATGCTCGTGGCCGTCTTCGTCCTGTGCGCGACGACCTCGCTCGCCATCCGGCACCGGCGGCGGGAGTTGGCTCTGCTCCGCGCGATCGGCACCACGCCACGGCAGCTCCACCGCATGATCGCCGCGGAGTCCGCCGTGGCCGGCCTGGCCGCGGGGGCGTTGGGCTGTCCCTTGGGCGTCGGCGTCGTGTACTGGCTCAGTGATCAGTTCGCCGGACGCGGCATCGTGCCCCCGGACTTCCAGCCGGTGATCGGACCGCTCCCCTTCCTCACCGCTGTGGCGGCCACCGTCCTGACCGCGGTGGGAGCCTCCTGGTTCGCCGCCCGGCGCGCGGCGCGCGTCCGCCCCACCGAGGCGCTGCGGGAAGCAGCGGACGATCCCGGCCGCCTGGGCCGCGGACGGCTGGTGACCGGCGGGATCCTGCTCGCCCTGGCGGCGTCCGTACTGGGCCTGGGCCTGGCCTACCGCACCGACTTCCTGACCCTGGTCGGAATGGCCAACTCCCTGGTCCTGGTGCTCGTGACAGCGGCAGCGGTCCTCGGACCGCTGCTGACCCGCCTCGCGGCCGCTCTGCTCGCTCCCGCGCTGCTGCGTACCGGTGCCGCCGGCTGGCTGGCGGCGGCCAACATCCGGGCGCGGGCCGCTCGGACGGCCGCGGCCGTCACCCCGCTCGTCCTGGCGGTGTCCTTCGCCGCGACCGTCGTCTTCACCCAGACCACCCAACTCGACCGGTCGGCACAGGAGATCCGGTCCGGCACGGTGGCCGACCACGTGCTGACCTCCGCCGCCGGAGTCTCACCCGACCTGGCGCGCCGGGCCGCGGAGCTGCCCGGGGTGTCGGCCGCCACCGGGGTGGTCCGTTCCAAGGCCGTGGGCGTGGGCTCACTGCTCGGTACGGAAGAGACCGTGTCGCTGACCGCGCAGGGCCTCCAGCCCGCCGCCCTGTCCGCCACGATCGACCTGGACGCCCGCGAAGGCGACCTCTCGGCCCTCGCCGCGGACACGGTCGCCCTCAGCACGACGGCGGCGTCGTGGCTCGGTCTGGGGGTCGGGGACCGAGCCCATCTGTACCTCGGGGACGGCACCCCCTTCACCGGAGAGGTGATCGCCGTGTACGGCCGGGGACTCGGCTTCGCCGACCTCACCTTCGACCACGACCTGCTGCTGTCGCACACCACCGCCGGCGTCGACCAGTCGGTACTGGTCCGGTCCGCGTCCGACGCCGGTGATGTCGCGGACGGGCTCTCCGCACTGGCCCGCGCGTACCCGGGTACGGCGCTGAGCGGCGCACTGGCGGTGGACGACCTGGTGGCGGAGCAGCGGGCCATGGCGTGGGTGAACTACGTGGTGGTCGGTCTGATCATCGCCTACACCGCGCTCACCGTCGTCAACACCCAGGCGATGAACACCGCCTCCCGACGACGGGAGTTCGCCCTGCTGCGGCTGACCGGTACGACCCGTGCGCAACTGCTGGGGATGGTGCGTCGGGAGAGCGTCGCGGTGGTGGTCGTCGGGGCGGTCCTGGGGACACTTCTCGCCGCTCCGCCGCTGGTGTTGGTCGCGCTCGCCCTGACCGGTGGGCCGTTCCCCACGGTGCCGGTACGGGGCTGGCTCCTGATCGTCGGCACCACGGGCCTGCTGGCGATGGCCGGTTCGGTGCTGCCCAGCCGTCTGATGCTCCGTGCCCGGCAGGCGGAGGCCATCGGGACGAAGGAATGACCGCATGACCCGTGGTCGCGTGGCAGGAGCGCGCTGACCGCGATAACTCCCGTCGGCTCATACAGGTGAGTGATTCGGTGCACATGACGCAACAGCCTGTGTGTTCACCGGGCGGTGGAACGGCCCGTGGCGAGGTCCCGGACGCCGCCGAAGCGCCGTTCGTCGGCAGGACCGCGGAGCGTGCGGTGTTCCGGTCGGCGCTTCGCGGTGAGCGCGAAGCGCCGGCGGTGCAGTACCTGCACGCGATGAGCGGTGTGGGGAAGAGCGCGTTGCTGAGGCGGTTCGCCCTCGACGCCGCCGGCGCCGGCAGGCCGGTGTTCGAAGCCGACGGGAGCCGTGTCGCCGCGCCGCGAGCCCTCGCGGCTGCCCTGGGGAACATCGCGGACCTGACCGGTCCCGTGCTGTTCGTCGACGAGGTGGACCGGTGCGAGGGCCTTGAGGCGTGGCTGCGCGAGTGCCTCCTGCCGTCTCTGTCCCAGGAGGCGATCGTGGTGCTCGCCGGCCGCCGGTGCCCCGAACCGGACTGGACCGCCGATCCCGGATGGGCTCGCCATGCCCGTACGCACCGGCTGTCACGTCTGGGGGAGGACGAGGCGGACCGGCTTCTCGACAGTCTCCTCGTGCCGCGGCCGTTGCACACCGCCGTCAAGAGCTTCGCGGCGGGCCACCCGCTCGCTCTGCGCGCAGCCGCGGCCGACGCGCGGACACGTGCCGTCCCCGCCGGGGCGGAGGAGGAGTGGTCTCCCGCTCCCGCGACCACGTCTTTCCTGTTCGGCCGCCTCGTCGGTCCGGCACCGACGGCCCTGCAGCGCAGGACACTGGCCATCGCGGCAGCCGCGAGGACGGTCACCGAGGGACACCTGCGGGCTGAAGTGGGCAGCCAGGCCATGTCGGCGTTCCAGTGGCTCCGCACCCAGCCCTACACGACGCCTGTGGCCGGGGGACTGCGGTTGAGCGAGGTGCTCGTCCACGTCGTGCTGGCCGTGCGGGAGCGGGAGGAAGCGCTCCGAGACAGAAACTTGCCTTACTGGTAAGTTAAGTTTCATGAGTCCTCGAAGGAGCGCCCGCAACCAGCTCATCGCCAGTGCCGAGGAGGTCTTCTACCACCGGGGCCTCGGCGCCACCAGCGTGGTGACCGTCGCGTAGGAGGCCGGTGTGTCGAAGCCGACGCTGTACGCCCACTTCACCGGCAAGAGCGAGCTCGCCGCGACGGCACTGCGCCACCGGCACGACCAGGCGGCCGCGGAACTGGCGGACTGGCTGGCCGGCGTGGCGGAACCCGCCGACCGACCGCAGGCGGTGTTCTCCTGGCTGGCTCACCGGTACGAGACCAAGGGCAGGCGAGGCTGCGCCTTCCTCAACGCCGCGGCCGAGACGGTCGACACCGAGGACCCCGTGCACCACGCCGTCCGGGCGGAGAAGCGCTGGCTGCGGGAGCTGCTCACCACCCTGTGCGCCGAGGCCGGGACGGCGGCACCCGAGCTGCGCGCCTCCCAGTTGCTGCTCCTCATCGACGGAGTGGCCGGACGCGTGGTCGTCGAGGGGCCACAGGCCGCCGCGCGGGCGGTGGCCGACGCCGCGGACGCCGCGGCCGCACTGCTGGCGGCCGGTCCCTCATGAGGTGCGCCGGGGACCGGGTCGGGCGCCGCGCCGCCCTCCTGCTGTCAGGCCTGGCTCTCTACGGGGTCAGTACGGCCCTGCTGGTCCGCGCCGGACTGGGAACGGACCCGTGGACGGTCCTGACCCAGGGCGTCGCCCGTGCCGCCGGGCTGTCGCTCGGAGCCGTGATGGTGCTGATCTCCGCCGTCGTGTTCGTCCTCTGGGTTCCCCTGCGGCAGCGCCCCGGCATCGGCACCCTGGCCAACGCCGTTCTCGTCGGCCCCGTGCTCGACCAGGCGCTGCGCGTACTGCCCGCCCCCGGCCCGTGGCCGTGGCGGTTGCTGTTCCTGCTCGCCGGCGTCGTCGGCACCGCGGTGGCCACCGGGCTGTACGTCGGCGCCGGCTGGGGGCCGGGCCCCCGGGACGGCCTGATGACCGGACTGGCGCGGTGCGGCGTTCCCGTCCTCGTCGCCCGCACCCTCATCGAGGCGTCGGTCCTGCTGGGTGGATGGCTGCTCGGCGGCACCGTCGGTATCGGAACGGCGGTGTACGCCCTCGGTATCGGGCCGCTCGTCGCCTTCTTCCTGCCCCGTCTGTCCCTGGAGCCGGGTGAGCCACGAGCCCCCGCTACGACGGACTCCCCGAGAACTGCGTCCCGATCGTCCGCAGCAGCGCCAGCGCGTCGTCGTCCGACGACCCCGGAACAGCCGTGTACAGAACGACGCGCAGGTCGCTGCCCTCGACGGTGAGCACGTCGCAGTCGAGGGTCAGGGGGCCCACTTCGGGGTGGTGGATCGTCTTGCGGGTGGAGGCGTGGCGGGCCACGACGCGCGCCTGCCACAGGGTCTCGAACCGGGGACTCGTCCGCCGGAGGTCGGCGATGAGGTCCCGCAGCAGCGGGTCGTCCGGGTGGCGTCCGGCGGCGGCACGCAGGTCGGCGGTGGCCGCGGACTCGAACGCGGCGTCCTGCTCGGCGGTGGCGACGACCCGCGACGGGACGCCGGTGAAGTGCCGCCACAGCAGGTTCTGGTCGCGTGCCGGACCCGCGGACACTTCCCCGAGCAGGGCGATGAGCAGCGGGTTGGCGGCGACCACCTGCCACGCGGCGTCCAGTACGAGGACCGGGGTGTCGGTCATCCGGTCCAGCAAGCGCCGTACGCCGGGCGCGAGGTGCCTGCTGATGCCGTTGACGCGTGGGTCGGCGTGCCCCGCGAGCCGGAAGAGGTACGCGTTCTCGTCGTCGGACAGGCGCAGCGCCCGGGACAGGGACTCCACCACCGACGGCGAGGGGTTGCCCGCCCGTCCCTGTTCGAGACGGGCGAGGTAGTCCACGGAGAGCCCGGCGAGCAGCGCCACCTCCGCGCGCCGCAGACCGGGCGCCCGTCGACGGCCGCCCGTGGGCAGTCCGACGGTCGCCGGAGTGAGGCGGTCACGCCAGCCGCGCAGACAGCGGGCGAGTTCTTCGCGTTCCATGACTCCATGGTCACCCACTTCGCACGGATCAGGGTCGCCCTGTCAGTCCTAGCAAGACGCGGTCTCTGGTACCGGGCCGGCGCAGACCCCATCGTCTGGGACAGCGGCCGCCGCGAACGCCGCGAGCCGCCCCGCGATCCACCACCTCTTCGGGAGTGACCCCATGACCACGCATCCCAACCGCAATCCCGCGCCGCTCACGCTTCGGGCCCGGCGCCTGGAGGAGAAGGTCATCCTCGTCACCGGCGCGTCCGCCGGCATGGGCGAGGCCGCCGTGCGGCGTTTCGCCGCCGAAGGGGCGACGGTCATCGCCGGCGCACGGCGCGTGGACCGCCTGGAAGCGCTGGCCGCCGAGCTGTCGGGCGGGGGTGCGGAGGTGGTCGCCGTTCCGCTCGACGTGACCGACGAAGCCTCCGTGGAGGCCGCGGTCGCCACCGCCGTCCAGCGGTTCGGCCGCCTCGACGGCGCCCTGAACGCCGCCGGCGTGACCAGCGACGGCACGCCCGTGCACGACAAGCCCACCGACGTCTACGACCGGATCATGGAGGTCAACGCCAAGGGCGTCTTCCTGTCCATGAAGTACGAGGTCCGCGCCCTGCTCGCAGGCGGCGGCGGATCGATCGTCAACGTCTCCTCCATCGGCGGGATGGTCGGCGTGGCGGGCATCTCGGAGTACGTGGCCTCGAAGTGGGCGGTCAACGGCCTCACCAAGAGCGCGGCCCTGGAACTCGCCCCGCACAACGTGCGCGTCAACGCCCTCGCGCCGGGCTCCACGCGCACGGAGATGTGGGACATGCTCCCCGCCGCGATGCAGGACCACCTCGCTGCCATGTCGCCGATGAACCACGTGGCCCCCGCCGACGACATGGCCCGTGCGGCCCTGTTCCTGCTCTCCGACGAGAGCCGCTGGACCACCGGTGCGGTGCTCCCGGCGGAGGGCGGGCACCACGTGGGCCGCTGACCCGTCCGGCGCAGAGACGCGCGTGAGCAGAAGGTGGACAATAAGCGGCCGACCGCTGCCCGCTCCCGCGCGTTAACGTCCCGGAACCGGCGTGATCACAGGAACGCAGCGAGGTCCCCATGCAACAGGTCATCGATGACCAGCTCGACAACCCGGCTCTCACCTCACTGACCGGGCCCCACGCCCGCTTCGCGGAGCGCCGGGGACGAGTGCTCCGTTACCTGCCCGAGGTGTCACCCTTCGCGGCCCTGCCCGATGCTCCCGAACCGGGGGACTGGGAGGATCTCGCCGCGCTCGCCGGTCCCGGGAACCGGGCCCTTCTCCCCGCCATGACGGTCGCGCCACCGGCCGGCTGGGACGTCGAGTGGCGGCTCGAAGGCTTCCAGATGGTCCTGGAGGACGACGACGCGTTCGTTCCCGACCAGGAGGTGCTGCGACTGGGTGTCGCGGACGTGCCGGAGATGCTGGCTCTCGTCGAGCGGACCCGGCCCGGCCCCTTCCACGCGCGCACCATCGATCTCGGTGCGTACTACGGGATTCGCCGGGGCGGCGAGCTCGTGGCCATGGCGGGTGAACGGCTGCGTCCGCCCGGCTGGGTGGAGACGAGCGCGGTCTGCACCGCGGCCGCCCACCGGGGCCGGGGACTGGCCGCCCGCCTCGTCCTCGCGGTCGCGGCCGGCGCACGGAGCCGGGGCGACCGTTCCTTCCTCCACGTGACGGCTGACAACACCCGGGCCGTCCGGCTGTACGAGTCCCTGGGGTTCCGCGTGCGCCGCCGGACGGCCTTCGTCATGGTGCGGGTACCTTCGCGGACGTGAAGCACCTGACCGCGACAGTGCTGCCGACGTCACGGCAGCAGCTGGTGCTCCATGGCGAAGACGGCCACACCGGCACGGGTGCGCCGGCCGGTCCTGTCGTAGATGTGCGCGAGGTGGTGGCCGACCGTGCGGCCCGAGATGAACAGGCGCTCACCGATCCGTTGGTTGGTCAGCCCCCGGGCGGCCAGCTTCAACACCTCGACCTCGCGATCCGTCAGCCCGGCCGGATGGCCGGTCCGTGCCGGGCTCAGACCGGCCGCGCGCAGGACGACAGCACAGGCACCGGAGTCGAGCGCACCCGCCGAGGCCTGTTCCTGGAGCAGCGCGGCGGCGGCCTCGGGCGAGTGACCGTCCCGGTGCGCCCTCGGTTCGGTCAACGCGGCGAACACGTCGGCCGCGGCGAGGATACGGCCCGCCTGTGAGAGATGGGGCGCGGCCGTGCCGCGGTGGTAACCGCTGCCGTCCATGCGCTCGTGATGGGAGGAGGCCAGGGCGGCGAGCGGAGCGAGCAACGGTATGCGCTCCAGCGTCCGCTGTGTCCAGTAGGCGTGCAGCCGCACCCGCTCGGCGTCGGCCGTGCTCAGCGGGCGTTCGCTGTCCCAGACGGCGGCGGAGACGGTCGCCCGCCCGAGGTCGTGCAGCAACGCCGCGCAGCGCATCCGCTCGACCTCTTCCGCCCCCCATACCGGCCAGCCGGGCCGCCTCGGCCGCCAGCCGGGCGACGTGCTCACTGTGACCGATCAGCCACCTGCTCTTCAGGTCGACGAACCTGCCCAGCAGCGCGCACAGTTCGGCGATGTCCGCGACGGGCGCCGTGACGTGCGGCTCGGGTTCGAGCGCCAGGACGTCGGCGAGGGCGTCGGGCACGCGCAGCGGCGCCAGCACGGTGGTCGCCGCTGCCGAGAAGGAGGTGGCGAGGTCGGGATCGAGATGACCGCCGGCCCGTCGCTCCACCTCCAGTGCCGCCGCGACCGCTCCACCCGTCGCATGAGCCAGTACGGCCTGTTCGGCGACGTGGACGACACGCGCGGCCAGGGACAACCGGGTGCCCGTACGGCTGTGGGGAATGCCGGGCCCGTTCCAGCGTTCGTAGACGTCGTCCAGCGCCGCGAGGGTGTCCGCGCGCACACCGAGCCCCTTGCCGAGCACCCGGCTCGTCTCGCAGCCGTTGCGCATGGCTTCCACCCCCGCACTCGGCAGGACCTCGGCCAGGACGCCGGTCAGCCGGGCAGCGTCCTGCCGGGTCCATCCGCCCAGCCGGAAGAGCTGCTCCGCCATCGGCGTCCCGTCGGCCGGATCTAGTGCTCTGACCAGGAAGGTTCGCCGGGGCGCGGTTCCGGCAGTTGGATGTCCGGTGACGTTCGACCCGATCGCTGGAGGCATGGTGGCTGAGCCTGTCCGTGTGCGCAGGTTGACCGATCAGGAAGGGCAGAAGCTGCAGCAGATCGTGCGCCGGGGCAGCACGAGTTCGGTGCGGTACCGGCGCGCGATGATGCTGCTGGCCTCGGCAGGCGGGAACCGGGTCCCGGTGATCGCCAAGCTGGTCCAGGCCGACGAGGACACCGTCCGGGACGTGATCCACCGGTTCAATGAGATCGGCCTGGCCTGTCTGGACCCTCGGTGGGCGGGAGGCCGTCCCCGCCTGCTCAGTCCTGATGACGAGGACTTCGTCGTCCAGACGGCCACCACACGCCCGACCAAGCTCGGCCAGCCCTTCACCCGCTGGTCCATCCGCAAACTCGCCGCATACCTGCGCCGCGTCCACGGCCGCGTGATCCGGATCGGCCGCGAGGCGTTACGGTGCCTGCTCACCCGCCGCGGCATCACCTTCCAGCGCACCAAGACCTGGAAAGAGTCACCCGACCCGGACCGCGACACCAAGCTCGACCGCATTGAGGAGGTCCTGGACTGCTTCCCGGACCGCGTGTTCGCCTTCGACGAGTTCGGCCCGCTCGGCATCCGCCCCACCGCCGGCTCGTCCTGGGTGCCTGCCGGCCACCCCGAGCGTCACCCCGCGACCTACCACCGCACCCACGGGGTGCGCTACTTCCACGGCTGCTACTCGATCGGCGACGACACCCTCTGGGGCGTCAACCGCCGCAAGAAGGGCAGCGCGAACACCCTCGCCGCACTGAAGTCGATCCGCGCGGCCCGCCCGGACGGCGCTCCGATCTACGTCATCCTGGACAACCTCTCCGCCCACAAAGGCGACAAGATCCGGCGCTGGGCGAAGAAGAACAAGGTCAAGCTGTGCTTCACCCCGACCTATGCCTCCTGGGCCAACCCGATCGAGGCCCACTTCGGACCACTGCGGCAGTTCACCATCGCCAACTCCCACCATCCCAACCACACCGCACAGACCCGCGCCCTGCACGCCTACCTCCGCTGGCGCAACAAGAACGCCCGCCACCCCGACGTCCTCGCCGCCCAGCGCAAGGAACGCGCCCGCATCCGAAGCGAGAAGGGCATCCGCTGGGGCGGGCGACCGGCGAAAGCCGCGTGACCATGCGGACAGCACCGACGACACTGACGTCATGACCCTTGATCGTGAGGCACTTCAGGCTAGCTGGGACCGGACCCGCGGCCACCTCGAAGCCGCCCGGGACCGCCTGACAGACCTGCCGGGCGTCGACCTCTCCGCAACGCTTGAGTTCCTGGAGCACAACGAGCTGGAACTCGCTTTCGACTGTCTCGTTGATCTCAGTGACGACCTTGACCTACCGCTCGCCTTCTGGCAGCACCTCGACCGGGCAGCTCGTGAGATGCAGCTCTACAGCGATGCACTGCACACACCCCACCTCACGGCCGCCGACATCTGCCGCCGTCATCTCGCAGCTGCCTCAGAGAAGGAATGAACGGCTGCCCCGGCGGACCTTCCCGGTCAGAGCACTAGGTGCTTCAACGCACGCTGGACCGCGATCTCGTCACCGAAGAGGGACGCCAGCTCCGGGGCGTAGGACGTGCAGCCCACCGAACGCAGCAGGGCCGTCTCGTAGACGGTGCGGCACGTCTCCGCTTCCAGGCCGAGCACGTCGCGAGCGAATACGGTCGCCACCGCGCAGGTGCGCAGTCCCTTCTCCACGGGCATACCGGCCGCCATGTCGGTGGTGAGGGAGAACGCCGCCAGTACCTCCGCGACCCGAAAGGTCTCCATTCACAGGAGGTTTAACGCCTGCCCGAGGCCGACGGACAACCGTCACCGAGCCGCGCATAGGTCGATCGACCGATGTGGCGGATGCCGACCGCCGGAGACGATGTGAGCGTCGCGGAACACACAGGGCTGCGTCGCCGCCCGACCGCCCACCTGCCATGGAGAACACTGATGACCATTCCCGTTCACACGAACACCGACACCGGCGCCGGCGCCATCGTGCGCGGACTGTACCGCTGCCTCGCCGAGGGGGATGTCGAAGGGCTGCTCGCCGGTCTGCACGAGGACATCCAGTGGGTCGTCCCGCCGGGTCTGCACTACGGGGGCACCTACCGGGGCCGGGAGGCGGTCCTGAGCAACGTCTTCGCTCGCTTCACCACGGACTGGGAGAACTTCGCCGTGGAGCCCGCCGAACTGGTCGCCACCGACGACACGGTGGTGGCGCTGGGGCACTACAGCGGCACCAGCCTGGCCTCGGGCAAGGCGATGCGGACCCGGTTCGCCCACGTCTGGCGCTTCGAGAACCAGGTGCCCGTCCACTTCGAGACCATCCTCGACACCCGCACCATGACGCGCGCCATGTGACGCCTGTCCGATTGAGCAGAGGTGAGCGGACAATGAGCCACGGATGACCTGTCCGGCCCGGATACGCGGAACTTAGGCTCTCCTCGGCCCCGTCCTGCCGTCCGGGCAGGACGGGCCGACGCGTTCCCACGGCTCGAACTCACACAGGACAGATGCGGACATGACTGGCACGACACACGAGGGGTCCGCGGCCCGACTGCCGTTCTCCTTCTCCCACACCGCTTTGATCGTCGACGACATGGAAGCGGCGGCGAAGCGGTTCGCCGAGGTCTTCGGTGTCTCCTTCACCGCGCCCATGACGAGTGTCTTCCCGTATGTGCGAGGAGCTGCCGGTGTCACCCAGGACACCGTGCGTACGTGCGTCTCCCTCACCCAGGAGCCCTACTTCGTACTCGTCGAGGCGCAGGACCGGGAAGAGGGCGTCCACGCCAGGAGTCAGGTCGGCTCGCTCGCCTACTGGGGCTGGTGGGAGGAGGACACGGACGCACGGCTGCGGCATCTGCGGGCCGAGGGCGTGGGCATCGCCGCGACCTACGCGACCGGCCCCGGCACACCGCCGTCCATGATCATCACCGAGCCTGACCTCTGCGGCACCCGGCTCTGTTACGTGGGCGCCGAGCTGAGGAACGAGTGGGTCGGCCGCGTCGAGCGGGAGCACGGGGGCGGCCCGCTGCCCGCGTCGTACTACCACGTGGGCATGGTCGTCCCGGACATCGACGCGGCGGTCGAGCGGTGTGCCGCGGTGCTCCAGGTGCCGTTCACCGAAGCGGCCTGGACCGAGAGCCCGTACCAGGAGGAGGGCGGAGTGGTGCACGCGCCGTTCCGCCAGCGGCAGGCGATCTCCCGCACGCGCGAACCGTACGTCGAACTGATCGAGGCGACGGGTGAGGGCGTGTTCGGACCGGGCAGGGCCGGGGAGCTGCTGTACTACGCCTGCTGGGAACCGGAGATGGAGCGACGCCTCACGCGCCTCGCGGAGCAGGGCTTCACCATGGACGCCGTCATACGGATGGACGCCTCGTCCGGCCCGATCGCCGCCATCACTTCCCGCGACGCGACCGGCATCAGCATCGAACTGGCGCACCCCGGGGCGAAACCGGTGATGGAACACTGGGCGGGCACCGGGCGGCTCCCGCAGTTCTGACGCCGTCCCGGTCCGTGCGTCCCGGGCTCCTCGACGAGGAGCCCGGGACGGCTCAGGGCACGATGAGCGCCTTCACGACGTGCTGCCGGGCCACGTCCTCGAGCGCGCTCTGCGCCTCCTCCAACGGGTACTCCCGGCTGATGAGTTCGGTCCAGGGAAACCGGTCACGGTAGCGGGCCATCACCTGGACGGCCCGGTACAGGTGACCGACGTCGCTGCCCCAGCAGCCCCGGACGTCGAGGTGTTTCTGGTTGAGATCCAGATGCGGGTTGAAGGACGCCGGGCCCGCGTCCGTGTACTGTCCGACCACCACGTACCGTCCGGCGTCCCGGGTGAGGCGCATGCCCTCGGGAACGGCGCCGGCCACGCCGGTCGCCTCGATCGTGACGTCGGCGCCCCGCCCTCCCGTCAGTTCGAGCACCCGCTCCCGGCGTTCCTCGACGGTGGTACGGGTGATGTCGATGACGGCGTCGGCCCCGAAACGGGACGCCGTGCGCAGCCGGACCTCGGGACCGCCCACCACCACGATCCGGCCCGCTCCCCGCAACTGGGCGAGCACGGCGACGCACAGGCCGACCGGACCGGCGCCCTGGACCACCACGGTGTCGCCGAAGGCGATGTCCGCGAGGGTGACCGCGTGCAGGGCGGTGGGCATGCCGCAGCCGCCGGCCAGGAACGCCCGCCAGTCGAGTTCCTCGGGCAGCGGAATCACATGCACGCCGGGCTTCAGATGAATCTGCTCGGCCCAGCCGCCGAACAGTCCGTCGTCGGCCGACATCGTCACGCCGTACACCTCGCGTGCCGGACAGCGCGTGGTGGCGTGGGCCACGGTGCAGTACCAGCAGCGGCCGCACGTTCCGTACACGTCGAGGAACGTGACCACCTGGCCCATGGCGAGGGGCGCGCCGGACACGTCCCGGGGGCCACCCGCGCGCGCGTCCACGGCGGCGACGCGACCGACGCTGATGTGACCCGGGACGATGGGATAGGGAACACCCGCCAGCTGTCCCTTCCACAGGTGCGTGTCGGTTCCGCAGACCTCGCTGCCGAGGGTCTGCAGGAGGATGCCGCCCGGTTCGAGCACGGGCGGATCGACGTCCCGCAGCTCCAGCGGTGCACCGGGTTCGGGCATGACGACGGTCCTGATCACAGGGTTCCTCTCTCAGACGGTGACGATGGTGAGCGCGGCGTTCCGATGCCGCTCGCGGATCTTCGACTTGTCATGTTTCCCGGTGGAGTTCCTCGGGATCGACGGCAGGAAGGACCAGTACTCGGGCACCTGCCAGCGCTGGTGCAGCCGTTCGGTGAGGAACTCCTTGAGCTGCGCGGCATCCGCGGGCTCCGCTCCCAGGACGACACATGCCAGGGGGCGCTCCCCCCAGGTGTCGTCGGCGATGCCGATCACGCAGGCCTCGACCACCGCGGGGTGCTCCGCGAGGTGGTTCTCCAGGGTCAGGGAGGAAAACCACTAGCCCTCCGACTTGATGACGTCCTTGAGCCGGTCGGTCAGGACCAGCTGACCGTCGTCGAGGATGCGTCCCACGTCTCCGGTGCGCAGCCAGCCGCCCGCACTGAACGCGCCGCCGTCCGGTTCCTCGTCCCCGTGGTAGGCGGCGGTCACCCAGGGGCCGCGCACCTGCAGTTCACCCACGGCCTGACCGTCCCAGGGCAGTTCCTGTCCGTCCGCACCGACCAGTCTCGGTTCCACTGACGGGGTGAAACGGCCCTGGGTCACGGGTGTCTCACGTGCACCCGTGATCCGTGCTGCAGGATGCGTCGGATCTGCAGGTGCGTGGTGTGCATGGTGCTGCGCATGGAGCCTCCGGTGAGTGGGTGTCCCGCGAGCCTAACCAGAGCGGCGGTGCGGAAGATCCCCGCAGAGGCGGAGCGACTGGTCGATCTCTGCTCCGATCCTGCTCACCTGACGACGTGCCGCATGCGGTCCCCGTCGTCCCCGCCCGCGCACACCCCGTTCTCCCAGGACCAGGCGGCGATCTCCACCCGGTTGCGGGCGGCGAGCTTGCGCTGGACGCTGCCGAGGTGCGTCTTGACGGTGGACAGCGTGACGTGGAGTGCGGCCGCCAACTCCTCATTGGTGAGGCCGCGCGCGACGAGGCGTACGACGTCCAGCTCCCGAGCGGTGAGCGGAGAAACCGGCGTGACCGGGCCGGTGCCCGCCGCACCCCTCCGCCCGCCACCGGTCCGGCCGGCGGTGTCGGTCATGTGCCGCAGGAGCCGGACCGTGACGGACGGGGATATCAGAGCGGTGTCGGCGGCCACCGCCCGCACGGCTTCCACGAGCAGTGCGGGCGACTCGTCCTTCAGCAGGAACCCACAGGCTCCGTGGCGCAGCGCCCGGTACACGTACTCGTCCAGGTCGAACGTGGTGGCGATGAGCACGCGCAGCGGATCGGCAGCCTCGGGGCCGGCCAGCAGCCGGGTCGCCTCCAGGCCGTCCAGACCCGGCATCCGGATGTCCAACAGGCACACGTCCGGGCGCAGCCGCCGGGCCTCGCGCACCGCGGCCGCACCGTCGGCCACGGGGGCGACGACCTCCATGTCGGGCTGAGCACCGAGGATCATGCCGTAGGCGGAGCGGATCATCGGCTGGTCGTCCGCGATGAGGATGGTGGTCGTCATGTGTCCAGAGTGGCAGTCGCCTCGGAGAGGGGTATGCGCGCCTCGACGACCCAGCCGACGCCCGCCCGTGGTCCCGCGCTGACCGTGCCACCGCCCAGGGCGGCACGTTCCGACAGCCCCGTCAGGCCGAAGCCGGACCGTGGCGTACCGGTCGGCGGGGTGCTCCGGCCGGCGTCCGGACCGTTGTCGGTCACCGCCACGAGCACGGTGGGCCGTTCACGAGTCTCCGCCGCCAGCCGCACGTCGACGGTCACGGCCGTGGCCCGGCCCGCGTGCTTGCGTACGTTCGTCAGGGCCTCGCGCACGATCTGGTGCACCGTGGTGGCGACACCGGGAGGCAGGGCACCCGAGGCGGTGAGACGGGGTGCCAGGGCGAGTGTGGTCCTCGGACCGGACTCGGAGAACCGCGCGGTCAGGTCGCGCAGTTCGTCGAGCGTGCCACCCGGGTGCGGTGACGAACCGTCGCTCCCGGGCTCCCGCAGGACAGTGACCATGGACCGCATCGACAGCATGGCCTGGGACGCGGCGTCCTCGATGGCGGCCAGCATGTCGTCCAGCTCGCCGGGTGACGGCGGTCGGCCCGCCGTCGACGTGTACCGCACCGCCTTGGTCTGGGCGATGATCGCGGTGACGTGGTGGCCGACGAAGCCGTGCAGATCCCGGGCGTACTCGAGCCGTTGCTCCTGGAGTTCGGCCGCCCGCTCCCGGGTCCGGTAGCGGTCGAGCAGCCGGAGGTACAGGCCGAGCACGATGACGAGGGCGGTGGCGAACCAGAGCACGGGTTCCACGAACGACACCAGGTCCGGGTACTCGGACGGCGGGCAGCGCAGGAACAGCGCGCTGAGCGCGGCGAACGCGCCCCCTGCCAGCAGCACGGCACCGCGCGGCCGGAGCAGTCGCACGGCGCGGGCAACGACCAGCAGCAGGGCCGCCGCCTCGATGATGCCGAAGCCTGGCGGTGACCCGCGCACTGGCTCAGCAACGGGGCTGGCGGGTGGGCGACCGGGTCACCGGCCGGGCGCTGCCGGAACCGGGCGCCGCCGACGGCCCGTCGCTCGACCGCGAGATC
The DNA here is from genome assembly GCF_040646935.1 of Streptomyces sp. NPDC044984. Taxonomy (NCBI): domain Bacteria; kingdom Bacillati; phylum Actinomycetota; class Actinomycetes; order Kitasatosporales; family Streptomycetaceae; genus Streptomyces; species Streptomyces sp. NPDC044984. The sequence continues at coordinate 175,278 of NZ_JBEZBE010000002.1, read as the reverse complement.
GTCGCGGTGTACGACGGTCCCGAGGCTCTCGGTCCCGCTCTGCTGCCGGAGCAGGCCGTGACCGGGTCGGAGGTGGCGACGGGCGGGGTCGACGCGGTGCTGGTGCGGGCGGAACCGGGCCGGACGGGTGCCGCCAAGGCGGAGATCCGCCGGGCGCTGAGCAACCCGATGCTGCTGGTCGAGGACCGGGCGGACGCCGGACGAGCGGCCCGGCACGGCTTCGGCTCGCTGTTGTCGGTGCTGTACGCGCTGCTCAGCGTCACGGTGGTCGTGGCGGCGCTGGGCGTGGCCAACACCATGGGCATGGCGGTCTTCGAACGCGGACGTGAGATCGGGCTGCTGCGCGCGGTCGGCCTGCAGCGAGGTGATGTGCGGTCGATGCTCCGGGTGGAGTCGGTGGTGGTCTCGGTGCTGGGCGCGGGACTGGGAGTTCTGGCGGGCTCTGCAGCCGGCACGGCGGCGGCGGCCGGGGCCGGTGCCGTGGTCAGTGTGCCTTGGCTGGTCCTGCTCGTGGTGTTCACCGGCGCGGGCGTCATCGGTGTGCTCGCCGCGCTCGGGCCCGGGATCCGGGCGACCGGAGTACCGGTGACGCGCGCGGTGGGCGGCGAGGTCGGGTGAGCGGCTCACCCGGTGCCGCCGGTACCCGCCGCCGACGGGAGGCGTGAGCGCGACCCGCTTGCCTCATGGGTCGTCCACATCCTCGCCGGCGGCTCGCCGGTGAGTACCGAACGGAACGGCCGACGCCGACCGCAGGGTGAGCCCGCGGCGGGCGCCGGCCGTCCGGTCAGGGTCAGCCGCGCGTCACGCGCGGCTCCACCGCTGGTTGGGCTGGCCGTTGCAGATCCAGGTCGTGACCTTGGTGCCGTCGGACTTCCCGTGCCATACGTCCAGGCAGTGCCCGGAGTGCTGGGAGACCAGCTCTCCCGCGGCGCTCAGCTGGAACTGCTGCCACGCCTCACCGTTGCACGGCCACACCTCGACCTTCGCCTCGGTGGACTTCGTCCCGTCGAAGAGGTCCAGGCACATGCCCTTCGTCCGGATCGTCCCGTCGTTGGCGAACTTCCACTGCTGTGTCGCGGAACCGTCGCACGCCCGGACCACCAGCTGGGTCGCGGCGGTGGCACTGCCGGTCAGGCACTTGCCGGTGTCGGAACTCACCAGCTTGAACGTGCGCACCGAGGGAGCCTCGGAAGACGGGGCGCTCGTCCCCCGCTTCTGCACCGTCACCTTCTTGGGGGAGGGGCTGCTCGTCGCGGTCGGCGCTCCGGCGGAGGGAGACACCCGCGCAGTGGCTTCCTGGTCCTTGGCCGCGTCCCCGTCCTTCTTCTGCTTCTCCTCCGTCCTCGGGGACTCCGACTTACCGGCCGAGGGCTCGTCGGACGGCTCCTCCGCCGCGTAGTCGCCCAGCGGGACCTCCGCGACGTCGTCGGGCCGGGGGGCGGTCTGCCCCACCGACACCGTCGTGTCCTTCTTCTCGTCGTCGTCCGTGGCCAGGATCAGCAGTGGCATCCCGATCAGGACCACACCGGCCAGGCCGGCCGCGGCCAGCAACGGCTTCTTGGGGTTACCTCCGCGGAGCCCGTCGCCGTCCTCCTCCCGGTCGCCCCGGGCAGCGGTGGCGGTGGCGGCCGTGGCAGGGGCCGTCACCGCCATGGATTCGGTCTCCGCCGTGTCCGCCGCGCGGCTGCTCGTGCTCTCCTCGGCGGCCGGGACACTGGCCGACCGGTCGGCCCGGCGGCCCAGCAGCGAGGCCAGTCCGCCCGCGCGCGCGGACGACGAGGTGGCTGAGTGGTCCGGCGCTGCGGCTTCCGGCTGCCGCTCACCGGGCCGCTCGGACTCCGCCGGGGCGGCTGCCGCGTTGCCGGCCGGTGCCAGGGCGGCCCCGGGATCCGCCGGGACCGCGGGCATGGTGACAGCCCGGCGCACGTCCGTGCTCTGGGCGTCACCGCCGGCCGCCGATCGCGCTGACGACGAATCGGGGGACCGTGTCTGACGTCGTGACACTCGTTCTCCTCTGGCTGGGTCGGTCGTTCGCTTCCCCGCTGGCCCCGTGGAGAGGCACGCGCGGGTGATGGGGACGGACGGCGGGTCACGCTTCCGTTCCCACGTGGCCGGTACATCGCTCCGGCCAGGTCTTGTCCCGCTGGACGGGGAGCGCGCCGGCCAGTGCCTCCTCGAGACGGGACAACGCCTTGCGGTCGAGCTGGCTCAGCTCGGCGACCTCGTCCACGTAGGCCGTCGTGGTGGGCGGGAGTTCGCGCAGCAGAACGGTGGTCGAGCCGGCCACGTCCCGGGTGCCCAGCACGCGGAACCCGCTGCCGGGCGCGAAGACGACCTCTTCCGGACTGTCCTGCGCCTCCTCCGCGCGGTTCAGGAGCTGGCGCACCTTGCGTCCGGTGACGGACCAGACGGCGTAGGCCACGGGACGATCGCCGGGCAGCGGGCCGGAAGCGGCCAGCGCGCTGAGCGGGCCGGGATCCTGCAGCAACCGGCCCACCTCGGGCGGCTCCCCGCCCCCCTCGGCCGCCGCGCCGCGCAGGGCCACCCCGCGGTAGGAAGGGAGCCTGCGCAACGCCGATGCCAGACAGGCGGCGTAGGCCGACAGCCGGCCCTCGCCCGTGCGCAGGTCCCTGAGCAGCTCGCGGTGGTTGAGCGGCCCCTCCGAGGTCGTGAGGTAGGCGTGCGCGGCCACCAGGTCGGCCCGCGCCGCCTCCATCTGCTGGCCGCGCAGGGCCGGCAACCGGGTGAGCGTGCGTGCCACGGCGGCGGCGTGCCGCTCCCAGTCGGGGACCAGGTCCCGCAGGGCCGTCCGTTCACTGTCGCTGCTCACGTGACCCGGCACCAGCGCGAGAGCCGCGCCGGCCGGCGTCCGCGAGGACCGGGGCGCCGGTTCGTCGCCCCGGGGAACCGGCGCCCGGCCCGGGGCCCCCGGCGAAGCCCCGCGGGGCACCGCCGTGCCGGTGGGAGCCGGTGCGACGACGGCGCCGGCGTCCGTGTCGGGGGTGGCGGGGACAGGGGCGGCCGGGACGGGGGGCGGGCCGGCGTCCGTGTCGACAACGGCCGGGACGGGGGGCGGGCCGGCGTCCGTGTCGACAACGGCCGGGACGGAGGGCGGGCCGGTGACTGCGGGGTCGGCCGGACGCGCCCCGGCGGGAGGCTCCGTCGGGCGGGGGTCCCCGTCCGGGGTGCTGGGCCCGTCGCCCTCCGGGCTCGCGGACGGGCCGGCCGGCGAACGCCCTTCCCGGGTGCGGTCGGACGCCTCATCGGTCGCACCGGCGAGACGCTCGTCCTCCGGCGCCGACGGCCGCGGAACCGACGGCCCCGGCCCCGTCTCCGGTGGCTCGGCAGGCCGGTGGCCGGCCGTGTCGACGGCGGCAGCGGCCTGCGGCCCATATGCGGGAGCCGGGTGCGGACCGGCGCTCACCGCGGACGCGGCGGCAGGGGGCACCCGCGAGGAGTGGTGGTCCCCGCCGCCGACGACGCCCCGGGAGCCGGTTCCCGACAGGACGCCGAGCAGCGTCTCCTGCGACGGCGCGGCCGCGTCCGTACGAGGACCTGTCCCGGCTCGCCCCGGCTCGCCCCGGGCGGATGCGCCCGCACGGACACGACCACCGTCGTCGCGGTCTCCGTGCGGCACGTCCGTCCCCGGCGACGCAGGCCGGGGGGCGGGCACCGGGGCGGCCCCCCGATCTCCCTCGCCGTGGGGCACCGGCGCGGTCCGTGGTGTCGCGCCGTCCCGCCGAACCGTGCCGCGGCCGGTGGGAGAGGTGACGTAACGGATGCCCGGGACGGCGTGCTGAGCCGCGAGGCGGCGCAGTCCGCCGTCACCACTGAGGAGTCGGCCCCGCACCAGGAGCGTGACCCGTGCGGCGGCCCGCGGGCCGAGCGCGATGAGCAGTCGTGTCAGGGCCGGGAGGACCGAATCGTCCACCGGCCGTCCCGGAAGTCCCAGTTCGACTGTGCAGGTGTCCGGGTCCACGGCCAGCTCCGCCAAGGGCGGGGGCGGTCCTCCGCCGTCCCACACGACCAGGCCCGCCCTGGTCGCGGTGGCGTTCCACCGCTCCGTCAAGGACACCGTCCCCTTGCCCGGACCGCCCAGGGGCAGTGGGTGTCCGTCGGTCACCCGCAGCGGGGGCGGCTGTTCGTCCGGACCGGCGGGGCGGCAGGCGACGGCGCCCACGAACGGCTGCCATCCCGGCCTGCCGTCCGAGCCCACCACGGTCGGTCTGACACCGGACTCCCCGTCCGGGTGCGCGTGCAACAGCGGAACACCCGACAGGACTTCGACCTCGGCACCGAGCATGTCGGCCACCGACTGGGCCAGCCGCAGCACGTCCCGCCGACCGCCGGGGACCAGCCGCGCGGCGGCACGCTGAGCGGCCGGCAGCGCGCTGAGGACGGCGGCCACCTCGGCCGCCGAGACGTCCTCGGCCTGGGGCGCACCGATCACCACCGCGGGGCGTACGGCATCCATCGGTACCGCGAAACACAGGTGCAGCGGGTCCGGCCGCGGTGACTGGGCAGGACGAATCAGCACACCGGCGGGTATCTGCTCCACCAGGCACCCGTCGTCCGTCCGTGCCGGGAGCCGGCTCAGCGCGGCCTGCCAGCCCGGAGCAGGGGTTCGAGGGCCCAGCCTGCGGGGTGTGCCGTCGGGTGGGAAATGCCACCAGGCACCCGCGTCCGAGGTCTCGCCGTCCACGAACAGCGTCCCGCCCGGGGTGATGAGCACCGGGCCGTCGGGTGCGATGACGTCCAGCTGCCACGCGTCGGCGATCCGGCGGGCCACGCTGGTGCGGTCCGTCCGGTCGGCCCCGGCCCCCGGCATGACGAGTCGTACCCGCCGTGTGCCCTTGTTCCGCAGGGAGTCCAGCAGTGTGCCGAGCCGGGACCAGACGTTGTGCCCGGCCGGTCCGCCATCGGGCGTGCCGACCATCACGGTGACGGTGTCCGTCTCCGCGCTCACCGCACGCGCCACTTCGGCCAGGTCGGGCAGGTGCAGGGAGTCGTCCTCGAAGGAGCGCAGCAGCAGCAGTCCGTCCACGTCCTCGACGAGCGGGGCTGCCGCCGACAGCGGTCCGGCCCCGTCCGTCGCGGCCCGACCGTCCGCAGCGGGGCCGTGGCCCGCGCGCCGGCGCGAGCGGGCGGATGACCAGCGTTTCACCCCTGCGACCCACCGGATGCGGCCGTGGAGCCGCCGTCCTGGGCGCCCTGCTCCGCCGGCTCCGGTACACCGGTGGCGTCCGTGCCGGCAGCGGCGGGGGAGCCGCCGTCGGGGGCGTCCGAACCGGCGGTCGCGATCCGGCGCGCCGCCTGGGCCCCGTCGGCGCCGGCGGGGGCCGCGGCCTCCTCGGTACCCGCCGCATCGGTGGCCTCGCGCAGGGCCTGTGGGTCCAGAGTCATGCTGACCGGCCCGGACGGGTTGAGATACAGCGCGTGTCCCTCGGGAACCTGGGGCAGCAGGTCCTCGGCACGCACCAGCTCGAAGGCGAAGCGACCGGTGGTGTGCAGGAACACCGGAGAGGTGAACAGCGGGACGACGGGCTCCCCTTCAGGGGTGGTGGCGGTCACCGGCGTGCCCGCCGGACCGGTCAGCACAGCCACCTCGCGGCCCGCGAGAGCCCGCGCGACGGCCTCGCCCGGACCGTAGCCGGTCGCCGCGAGCTGTACCGCGGCGTCGACTTCGTCCTCCGGCTCCGGCCATCCGAGGGCGCGCGGCGAGGGACGGTACTCGGGATTGTCCTGCCACTCCTCGATCTCACCGTCGAGTCCCGACCGCCACCGGCCGACCGTCGCCCACTCGGGCGGCTCGCCGTCACCGGTCCAGGTGGGGTCCACCACGCCCAGCCAGTGGTCCGGGGCGAGCCTGCCCGCCTCGCGGATCTCGTCCGGGACGGGCGGACCGTCCTCGGCCGGCGGGCCGGTCACCGGCTCCTGCGCCGCTTCCGTGGTCGTCTCGTCAGGGGTCTGTGCGGTCATCACTGTCCTCGATCGGATGTCTGCGTGTGCCGGTCCGTCAGGAGAGTCGTCGGCGAACCGCTCCGGCGCGCCTCGCGGCGGCGGAGCAGGCGGGACCGTACGGGGCCACGACGGCCGTGGGGGAGGAAGTCACCGTGGCGCGACCGGGCGGGCGGGGCCGGACCGGCGCCCACGGGAGAAGAGCGGGAACGCGGGTCCGGTGCCGCTCCGCCCCCGGAGTGCCGTCCGGGGGCGGACCGCTGCCGAGCCGGGCGACGTTCCGTCCCCGGCCCAGGACCGCGTGATCCTGCCGAACCAGCTTAGCGGCCATGTCCGCTCCGCGTGCGACGAGGGGGCGACAACGAGCCCGGCGGAGTGCTCGACCGGTGTACGACGCGGCTTTCGCGGCGTACTCCTGACAGGCCATCAGTGATCGGCGGGCCGAGTCTCCGTCTTCGGCGCGGTGCCGTCCGGGCGGCGGACGGCCGACGGGCGCATGACCTGTACGGCCGTGTCCGCGTCGGTGACGACCCCGCTCAGGCAGTTCGACCGCAGGGCCGCCCGCAGCGCCGTCTGCGCGCCCGGGCCGCCGATGACGCCTATCAGCTCCGGAACCGCGCGCAGGGTCGCGGTGTCGATGCACATCATGCGGTCACCCAGGTCCGTGGGGACCGTACGGCCGTCCTCGTCGAATATCAGGCCGCATACCTCCGCGCGGGCGCCGCGGGAGTGGTACACCGCCCGTTCGCGGGGTGTCAAGGCGTCGTACAGGCCGGAGCCGCCCGCTTCCCATCCGCCGATCGGCACCACGGCCCGGGTCACCCGGCTGAACTGCCGGAGGGTTTCGGCGATCGACGGCTGACGGGTCAGGATGGCGGCCGTCAGTGCGTTGGGCAGTACCAGGGGTGTGTGCAGGGTGAAGGCCCTGCCGTCCGCCGCCGCGGCCAGTCGGAGCACCGGTTCCACGGCGTCGTCGCCGAACGGGTCGGGCGCCGCGGTGCCCGCCAGTTGCACCACCTCGCAGGGGGGCAGTCGGTCGACGGCCGCGGTGAGCGCGTCGGTCACCGGCCCGCATGCCAGGCCGAGCACATCGCCTTTCCGGGCGAGTTCGGTGACCAGCCGGGCGCCCGCCTCCGCGAGCAACGGCAGGACAGGTACGCCCTCGGCGCAGCCGCTGTCGTGCGCCAGGTCGACGACCACCGCGTGGCGCAGGGCGAACCGCTCCCGCATCAGCCGGGAGAGGGCCGTGTCGATCTGCGCCGGGACACTGATGTCGATGCGGACGATCTGGTGGGCGACGGCCGCTTCGAGCAGACGGGCCACCTTGAACCGGCTGATGCCCAGGTCCTTGGCGATCTCGACCTTCGACTGCTGCGCCCGGTAGAACCGCCGGGCGACGGTGGCGGCGAGCAGGACGTTCACGGGCGGCGGCGCCGTCCCCGCGTCCTGGTCCTCCTCTGTCATGCCGTCGTCCCTCCTTTTCGAACGGGGCGCGTCGTGTCGTGGTGAGCCGTGGTGCGGCACCGGTCCGGATGGTGGTACACGGGAACCGGCCGGTACGGCCACCGCCGCCTTCGGTGCTGGCAACGTGTCGCTCCTTGTCACGGACGGGAAACGAGGTACGGGGAAAACGATCTGTGCGCAGAACGGGCCGGGTGACTCTCCGGTTCACCGCGCGACCGGGATTTCCGGTGCCGGACCGGGCCGCGGGCGGACCCGGTGACCGCCGGGTGCGGGCAGGTCCTCGGGGAGCAGCGCGGTCAGCTGGTCGATGCTCGGTGCGCCGACCGCGGCGAGCCGCCGGGCCTGCCGGGTCATCATCGTCTCCAGCAGCTGACGCGCCAGCCGGGCGTTGCCGAAGGACCGGTCCCTGGGCAGCGCGTCCACGTGGGCACGCAGGGCGGCCAGGGTGTCGGTACCGCAGGTGTAACCGGATGCCGCGGCGTGGCGGGAGACGATCGTGACGAGCTCGTCAGTGGTGTAGTCCTCGAACGTGACGAACTTGGAGAACCGGGAGGAGAGACCGGGGTTGGAGGCGAGGAACCGCTCCATCTCCTCGGTGTAGCCCGCCACGATGACGACGATCTCGTCGCGGTGGTCCTCCATCAGTTTCAGCAGGGTGTCGACGGCTTCGCGGCCGAAGTCGTTGGAGGCTCCGCCCTCGGGTGTCAGGGTGTAGGCCTCGTCGATGAACAGCACACCGCCCAGGGCGCTGGTGAACACCTCCTTGGTGCGTTGCGCGGTGTGCCCGATGTACTGGCCCACGAGGTCCGCCCGCGCCACCTCCACCAGGTTGGATCCGGGCAGCACGCCCAGGGAATGCAGGAGTCTGGCGTACAGCCGGGCGACGGTCGTCTTGCCGGTGCCAGGGGGTCCGGTGAAGACCAGATGGTGACTGATACGGGGACTCGGCAGTCCGGCCGCGATCCGCTGGCGGGCGTTGGACAGCAGGCTGACCAGGTCGGTGACCTCGTGCTTGACGGACTCCAGCCCGACCATGGCCGTCAGTTCGGTCATCGGGTCGCCGTCGTCGTCCGTGTCCGGTGAGCCGTCGCCCCCGACGGCGGCCGCCTCGGCGTCCCCGACGTCCGCGGGCAGCAGCAGGACCAGGTCCTTCTCGCCGGGGTCCGCGGCGGCCGCGAGGCGGAAGGCCTGCCGGTCGACCATCTCTTCGAAGACCGCGCGGGCCGCACGGCCGTTGCCGAAGGCGGCGTCGCGGGTCATGCCCTCGAAACGCAGCACCAGCGCCTCCCGGGTCAGGGGCCCGAGTTCGTAGCGGTGCTGGGCGCACATGTGCTCGGTGATGGTGACGAGTTCGTCCACCGTGTAGTTGGTGAAGCCGATGGTGCGGGTGAAGCGCGAGGCGAGGCCAGGGTTGGCGGACAGGAACTGCTCCATCTGCTCGGAGTAGCCGGCCGCGACCACGACCACGTCGTCGCGGTGGTCCTCCATCAGTTTCAGCAGGGTGTCGACGGCCTCGCGGCCGAAGTCGTTGGAGGCTCCGCCCTCGGGTGTCAGGGTGTAGGCCTCGTCGATGAACAGCACACCGCCCAGGGCCCGGTTGAACGCCTCGGTCGTCTTGATGGCCGTACCGCCGATGACCTGGGCGACCAGATCGGCGCGTGACACCTCGACTAGGTGACCCGAGCGCAGCACCCCCAGCTCGGCCAGGATGCTGCCGTACAGCCGGGCGACCGTCGTCTTGCCGGTGCCCGGTGGTCCGGCGAAGATCAGGTGCCGGCTCATCGAGGCGACGGGCATGCCGAGGCCGCGACGGCGCTCGGCGAGCTGGTTGAGGTTGACCAGCGTTTCCACCTGGTGTTTGACGTTCTCCAGCCCGATCAGGGAACGCAGTGCCGCCAGCGGCCCCTCGTCGGTCCCCGGTTCCCCGGTCGCGCCCGGTCCGCCGGATGCGGCCGGCGCACCGGCGTCCTCGCCCCAGGCGTCCGGGTCGCCGTTGTCGGTGCTGGTGAGGGCGTCGACGGTGAGCCCGGCACCCGCCACCGCCTGCCGCAGTCCCGCGCCGCGGTTGTCGCGCACCACGCAGCGCAGGACGGAGACGGTCTCGGCGCTGTCCACCCGGACCCCGTCCCCGGTGCTCCCCGTCACTTCACAGGCGGTGAGCGTCCCGCGGCCCCCGGCGAGCACCTGGATGCCGTGGGCCCTCGCCCCGCTCACCCGGACCCGGTCCAGGGCCACCTCGGCATCGCGCCCCACGCTGATGCCCGCGTCGGCGCTGCCCTCGATCCCGCAGTCCCGCAGGGTGGCCTGACCGTGCTCGCCGACCAGTACGCCGCTCTGCCCGGGGGCGAGCACCATCGTGTCGTGGATCTCCGGAGCGGCGTAGTCGTCGATCTTCAGGCCGGCTCCGGCCGCCGCCTCGATCTCGCAGTGCTCAAGGCGGCCCCGGCCGTCGCCGGTGACCTCCACCCCGTGGCCACCGGAGCCGGTGATCCGCGCGTGGCGCAGCAGGGGGTTGGCGAGGCCGCGGACGAGGACGCCCGTCGCGGCCGCCTTCTCCACGCTCAAGTGGTCGAACTCGGCGGTGGAGTCGTCCGCGACCAGGACGGCCGCGGTCGGATCGGAGCAGTCGCGCACCACCGTCTCGCGCAGCAGGGGGGAGCTGCCCTCCAGGACGCGAACGGCGGAGCCCTCGGCGCGCAGGAACTCGCAGTTCTCGAAGGTGCCCCGGGAGCGGTCCATGACCAGCAGGCCGCTCAGCTTCGTGCGCCGGGTGACGCAGTGGCGCAGTGCCGGGTCGGCACCGCCGGTGACGACGACGGCGTTCTCCGCGAGCGACTCGAATGTGCAGTCCTGCACCTCGGGGCGGGCCACGCTGGTCACCAGCAGCCCGACGGACGTGTGGTGCACGGTGGTCCGGATCACCCGCGTGGAGCTGTGGCCCTCCAGGGCGATACCGGGCTTGTCGGTACCTGATATGTCGCAGTTCTCGACGGTGCCGGTGGCCTCTCCGGTGGCCAGGACGCCGTTGGCCCGCGCGCCGCGGACACGGCAGCCGCGGATCAGCGGCCGGCCGGTCTCGCCGATGACCACCGCCGATGTGCCGAAGTTCTCGAACGCGCAGTCCTCCACGACGCTCTCCGCCTCGGAGGTGTCCACGAACCCGGCGCCCCCGGGGTTGGACACCCGGCTGCCGCGCGCGGCCAGCGAACCCTTCGCGCGGGCCAGCAGCGCCGTCCACCCCGCGCCCACGATGGTGCAGGAGTCCAGGGCCACCTGGCCGGTCGGGATGTCGACGACCGCGAGTTCCTTGTCGCGGCCGCGCAGCGTCACGCCGCTGAGCATGACGGCGTCCGCCAGCAGCGTGACGGCGCTGCCCGAGCCGGGGCAGATCTCGACCGCGCCCGGATCCCCCTCGGCGACGATCGTCACCCGGTTCCTGATGACGAGGTTCTCCGCGTACCGGCCGGGGTGGACCCGGATGACCGCGCCGGTGCGGGCCTGCGCCAGGGCCTCACCGATCGTCCGAAGTCCGTCCGGCCGGTGTGCGCCGACCATGAGTAGTTGCCGTGACACGTGCCTCAGACCTCCTGCTGCTGTGCGGAACTCAACTCGCCGGTATCACGGCAAAGTTGGCGGCCGACGGGATGCTCACCACGCGTATCATCCTCGACATGGCTTTTTTCATGACATACCGTTATAAGTCCTGTGCGGTGGCTGCCGCTGTGCTGCTGACGGTCACCGCGGTGCCCGCCGTGGCGGCACCGGGTGCCGGGGGCCGGACCCAGGACCCGGGCACCACCCTGCTGCCGCCGCTGCCGGTCCGTCTGGGCGACGGACGGCCCTGCACCGGCGCGTCGAAGACCACCGCGACCGGTGCCGTCTGGTCGCAGACCGTCCTCGGTCTGTCCGCGGCCCAGCGCGTCGCCCGGGGTGCCGGGGTGACGGTGGCGGTGGTCGACACCGGGGTCTCCCCGAACGCCCCCGCTCTGGCGGGCAGGGTGACGACGGCCGCCGGAGCGGGCGCCGACTGCGTCGGGCACGGCACCTTCGCGGCCGGTCTCATCGCCGCCGCCGAACGCAAGGGCAGCGGTGTCGTCGGCGTCGCCCCCGAAGCGGACGTACTCGCCCTGCGGGGCACCGACGACCGGGGGGTGCCGGACGTCGCGCTCGTCGCCGACGCGATCCGCACGGCCGCCGACCGCGGGGCCCAGGTCATCTACGTGGGCCACACCCTGCGCACGGGCCGGGGGGAGCTGACCGACGCCGTCGCCCACGCGGCCGACCGGGACGCGCTGGTGGTCGCGCCCGCGGCCCCCGACGCGGTGCCGGACGAGGAACTCGGCCCGGACGGGGAGCAGCCCACGGGCCCCTACTGGCCGGCCGCCGCGCCCGGGGCGCTGGCCGTGGTCGACTTCGGCGCCGGCGGCACCCGGCAGGACAACGCCCCGCCCGCCTGGGAACCGGACCTGGCGGCACCGGGCAGCGGCATGGTCAGCATCGGCCCGCGCGGCTCGGGCCACTACATCGGGTCCGGCGCCTCGCTGGCCGCGGCCGAGGTGGCCGGCGCCGCCGCGCTGGTCCGGGCCCGGCAGCCCGGGCTGAGCGGTGCCGAGGTCCGCCGCCGGCTGCTGGAGACCGCCTATCCGGCCGACACGCCCCGGCTCGATCCCACCGCCGCGCTGACCCTCGTGCGGGACGCGGACGACCGCGGGACGGAGCCCGCCGGGGCCCCGTCCGCGCGGCTGCCCGCCGCAGCTGATCGCGGACCCCGTCATCGTGCTCTCGCCTTCACCGGCGCCGTGACCGGTTTCGTCCTGTTGATGGGCTGGGCCGCGGTGGTCGTACCCCGCGGCCGGTCCAGGGGCTGGCTGCCCCCGGCCCGCCCGGCCGGCCGCATCGCGCCCCCCTCGTGAGACCTGCCCGCGGCCCCGCCACCGGTCTCCGTGCGGCGACCGCAGCGGGGCACGCGGTGGTGGGGAGCGGTCCGGGGGCGGCCGGTCCCGCGGTGCCGCCGGTTCACGGGCACGGTGCGGCAGTTCGCGCGGTGTCCGTGCGCGGCCGCGCGGCGGTGGGCCCGGTCCGGCCGGCGAATCCGGGCCCGGCCCGGCCGTGCCGTCACCGGGACTCCTCCAGCAGCGGCGTCTGCACCTGGACGCTCTTGCGGCGGGCGATGCGCAGAGCGCGACCCGGAATCAGCTCACGGCCCTTGACACTGCCGAACAGGAAGCCCTCGCTCGGCGGGCAGGACATCAGCAACGCGGGCGTGTTGAGCTCCTGCAGCTTGCGCAGCATCGACTCGCCCAGACCGCGTCCCGCGCCGGCGGACGAGCGGGCCGCCACGATGTGCAGTCCCACCTCCCAGCCCAGCACGAGATGGTCGAGCAGCGGAGCGAACGGCTGCGTCATGGGGCCGGACCCGATCATGTCGTAGTCGTCGATCAGGATGAACAGCCGCGGGCCCGTCCACCAGTCACAGAGCTTCATGCGCGCCGGGGCGATGTCCTCGCCCGGCTGCCGGCCGCGCACCGCCTGGGCCGCCGCGTCGATCAGTTCCGTGAGGACGTCCGCGGAGACGGCGTGTCCGAGCCGGTACTCCTCGGGGACGGCCTCCACCAGCTCGCGCCGGTAGTCCACCACCATGATCCGGGCTTCGGCCGGGGTGTAGCGGTCCATGATGCCCTTGGCGACCACCCGCAGCAGGTTGGTCTTGCCGCACTCGTCGTCGCCGACCACGATCATGTGCGGGCTCTCACCGAAGTCGTGCCAGACCGGCTCCAGTTCGTTCTCATCCAGGCCGACGGCGATCCGCAGCGGCCGCTGCGCGGGCGGCGGCGGCAGTTCCGCCAGGGGCAGCGTCGCGGGCAGCATGCGCACCTGTGGCGCCACCGGCCCCGGCCAGCTCTCGGCGATCGAGGCCACGAGCCCGGCCACGCCGTCCGCCAGGTCCTCGGCGTCCTCGACACCGTCGATGCGCGGCAGCGCAGCCAGGTAGTGCAGCTTGTCCGGGGTCAGCCCGCGCCCCGGGCTGCGCGGCACCGTCGCCGCCTTGCGGGAGTCGATCTGCGAGTCCATCGGATCGCCCATGCGCAGTTCGAGCCGGGTGCCGATCTGGTCGCGCACCGCCGAGGACAGCTCCACCCAGCGGGCGGTCGCGATCATCAGGTGCACGCCGTAGTTGAGTCCGCGCGAGGCGAGCGCGGAGATGGTGGGCAGGTGACGGTCGAACTCCTGCCGCATGGTGGACCAGCCGTCGACGACCAGGAAGACGTCACCGTGCGGCTCGTCGGGGAACTCGCCCGCGGCACGGCGCCGGCGATAGGTGGCCATCGAGTCGATGCCCTGCTCGATGAAGAACCGCTCCCGCCGGGCCAGCACCGAGTTGACCTCGGCGACGGTGCGGCCCACCCGTTCGCTGTCCACGCGGGTCGCCACCCCGCTCAGGTGCGGCAGCCCGGTCAGGCCGACGAGCGTGCCGCCGCCGAAGTCCAGGCAGTAGAACTGCACCTCGCGCGGTGTGTGGGTCAGGGCCAGGGCGGTGATGACCGTCCTGAGCAGCGTGCTCTTGCCGCTCTGCGGTCCACCGCCGACGGCCAGGTGGCCGCCGGCGCCGGAGAGGTCCACGGTCAGCAGATCGCGCAGCTGGTCGAACGGCCGGTCGACGATGCCCACCGGCACCGTCAGCCTGCCGCGCGACGGCCAGTCGGTCGTCGTGAGACCGAACCGCGGATCGGGAGCCACCGGCGGCAGGATCTGGTCCAGGGTCGGCGGCAGGCCGAGCGGCGGCAGCCAGACCTGGTGGGCCGGCGGACCCGAGGCGCGCAACCGGTCCAGCGCCACCGACAGCAGCGTGTCGCCGTCGTCTGCGGTGTCCGCACCGGACGCGGTCTCCTCGCCGTCGTCCGCCGGGGCGCCGTCCGCCGGGGTCCGCGGCACCACCCAGTCGGCCGTCCACGGCACCACCTGCCGGGCCACCTGCGCCAGTACCGCCGGACTGCGGTGCCGCTGCTGGTACGGACCCGAGACGTACGCCGCCCGGAACCGGGTCAGCGCGTCCACCCCGCTCTTGAGGAAGCCGCTGCCCGGCTGCGAGGGCAGCTCGTAGGCGTCCGGGACACCCAGTACCCCGCGGCTCTCCATCGCGGAGAACGTCCGCAGCCCGATCCGGTACGACAGATGGCCTTCGAGCTGGTGCATCCGCCCCTCGTCCAGCCGCTGGGACGCCAGCAGGAGGTGCACCCCGAGGCTGCGGCCGAGCCGGCCGATCATCACGAACAGCTCCATGAAGTCGCGGTGCGCGGCGAGCAGTTCGCTGAACTCGTCCACGACGACGAAGAGACTGGGCAGCGGCTGCAGCGGCAGACCCGACTGACGCGCCTTCTCGTACTCCAGGGCGGAGGTGTAGTTGCCCGCCGCGCGCAGCAGTTCCTGCCGGCGCATCAGCTCGCCGTGCAGGGCGTCCTGCATCCGGGCGACCAGGGACACCTCGTCGGCCAGGTTGGTGATCACCGCCGAGGTGTGCGGAAGCTCGTCCAGGCCCAGGAAGGTCGCCCCGCCCTTGAAGTCGACCAGGACGAAATTGAGGGTCTCCGAGGAGTTGGTCAGGGCCAGACCGAGCACCAGTGTCCGCAGCAGCTCGCTCTTGCCGGAACCGGTCGCCCCGATGAGCATGCCGTGCGGTCCCGTACCGCCCTGCGCCGACTCCTTGATGTCGAGCTCCAGCGGCCTGCCGTCGCTGCTCACCGCGATCGGGACCCGCAGCCGCGCGCTGCCGGTGTGGCGTTCCCACAAGGTGGCGGGGTCGTGCCGGTACAGGTCCGGGATGTTCAGCAGCGCGGTCAGTTCCACATCCGTGGACAACGGCTTGGTGTCGTCCCCTCCCACGCTCATCCGGTACGGCGCCAGCAGCCGCGCCAGCGCCCTCGCCCCGGCCGGGCCCATCCGGTCGGGGCGGCCCAGCAGCGCCGTCTGCTCCTTGCGGTCCCGGTCCGTACGGATCAGCGAGACCTCGCCGTCGAGCACCTCGAGCCGCAGCGTGGTCCGCCCCGGCTTCCAGGTGAGAGCGCCCGACAGGTCCAGCACCACGGCGTTGCGGTACCCGTGGCCGTCGAAGCGGTGGCCGCTCGGCACGGTGGAGCCGTCCAGGACGATCACCATGTAGGGCTCTTCCCGTCCCGGCACCGCGTCCGGGTCGGCCGCGGGACGCTCCTGGAACTCCGGACCCAGCAGGTTCTCCAGCTCGCCGAAGGCCGAGGTGACCAGCCGGGCCGGGCCGGCCCCGTCCTGCTCGTGCCGGTGCAGGCTGTGCGGCAGCCACTTGGCCCACTCCCACTCGGCCCGCCGCTCGTCCGAGACGCACAGCGCGATCCACAGGTCGTCGGGGGAGTGGAAGACCGCGAGCTGGGCCAGCAGCGCGCGCGCCAGATCCCGGATACGTTCCTCGTCGCCGCGCAGCAGCACCTTCGACCAGGCCCGCAGATAGATCGCGACCGGCTGGTCGCGTACCGTGGAGTAGGCCCGGGTGAAACTGCGCAGCGCGTGCGCCGACTGCGGCTCCAGGTCCTCCACGGGTTTCGTCGCCAGCGGGGCCAGCCGCATCGCGATGCGCTGGTCTCCCACTCCCATGCGCACCTCGGCGAAGTCGTCGTCGGACGCCCGCCGTTCCCACAGCCTGGTGGTGCGCACGAAGGACGACAGCGTGCCGGGCTCCGGATGCCGCCAGGCCAGGGCGCGCTGCTGCTCGCCGATCGAGGTCCGTACCTTGCGGCGGGTCTGGGCGAGGTAGCGCAGGTAGTCGCGGCGCTCGCCCTTCATCCGCTGCTTGCGCTCGGCGTTGCGACGCATCACCTGACCCACCATCATCGCGGCGGATCCCAGCACCATCATGCCGAGCGCGACGTACATGAACCCGCCGCTCGAGCCGCTCATCCCCGGGCGCATGAACATCAGCATCATCGACACCGACATGAGGGCCATCGGCAGATACGTCCAGACAGCGGAACTGTCCGGCACGACCTCGGGAAGTGTCGGCGGCTCCTGGAGACTCAGCTCTCCGGACGGCAGTTCCGGGCCGCGACGGCGGGCCGGCCTCCGGAACAGGATCACGCTCAAGGAATGGCCTCCTCAAAGAAGTCCGGGAAAACATGTGACGAAGTACTGCAGTGCGGTGAGTTCCACCGGAGAAAGGAGAACCCGGCATTGCTGTGGGATGAAAAGGGGTACGTTGCAAAAAGTGGTTCCGGAGAACCCGACGGTTAGCGCGGTTGCGTATTCCCGCGTGGTGGCGTAGAAATCACGGCACACGCGCCCCGCTCATATCTCTCGCTGCCTTCAGCAGCCAGGCCGGCGCGCCCGAATTCAGCTTCCGTCACACCCGCACCGGGTCTGCAGAGAGCGTGACCACCCATGACAGATACTCAGGCGGCCTCGCTGTGCCGCCTCACCGTACGTGCTCCGGCCAGGACCGTTGACCTGGCGGTGCCCTCCGATGTCCCCGTCGCCGACCTGTTGCCCACTGTGATCGGCTACGGAGGGGAAGACCTGGCGGAGTCCGGCCTGGAGCACGGAGGCTGGATACTGCAGCGCCTCGGCGGCCCACCGCTCGACCCCGAGAGTACCTTGAACTCACTCGGCCTGCGTGACGGTGAGGAGCTTTACCTGCGGCCG
This sequence comes from Streptomyces sp. NPDC044984, assembly GCF_040646935.1. NCBI lineage: Bacteria > Bacillati > Actinomycetota > Actinomycetes > Kitasatosporales > Streptomycetaceae > Streptomyces > Streptomyces sp. NPDC044984. The sequence continues at coordinate 158,193 of NZ_JBEZBE010000002.1, read as the reverse complement.
CACACCGAGGCGCTGCCCGAGGTCCATCTCGACGACCTCGTCGACGGTATCTCCACGAGCATGCAGCGGCGCCCCCACGGCTGGTCCGCCGAGGCGAGCAGGCGCCTGCTGCACGGCCTGGCCGTGGCCGTCCTCGTCGTCGGGCTGATCCTCCTGGCCCTGCCCGGAGCGCCCGGCTGGGTCAGGTCCCTGACCGCCGCCGTCATCGGGATGCTCCTCGTCGCGGGCGCCGGGTCCGCCACCCGCGCGGTCGGCGACTCCGGAGCGGGCGCACTCCTCGGCCTCGTGGCCGGACCCTACTTCGCCCTGGCCGGATGGCTGCTGCCGGGAGGCGACCTGGGCGGAGCCGACGGCCACGCCGTGCTCGGAGCCCGGCTACTGACCGCCTGCGCGGGCGGAGGCGGCGCGGCGGTGCTCGCCCTGGCCGCGGTGGGCATGTACCCGGCGCTCTTCTTGGGCCAGGCCACCCTGGCCGTCGCGGGCGCGCTCGGCGCCGGCCTGGTACTGGCGGGCCTCGAGGTCGAGGAGGCGTCCAACGTCGTCGCGGTCGTCGTCGTGCTCTTCGGGGGTTTCGTCCCCTCGCTCTCCTTCCGTCTGGCGGGTATGCGCATGCCACCCCTGCCGACCAACGTCCAGCAGCTCCAGGAAGGCATCGACCCCTACCCGGCCGCCCAGGTCGAGGAGCGGTCGACCCTGGCGGACGGCTGGATGACCGCGTTCTACGGCGCCATCGGCATTCTCTGCCTGCCCTGTCTGACCGGGCTGCTGGTCTCCGCCGACCCCGCCGAGATCTGCACCGTCATCGCCCTGTCCCTGCTGCTGCTCCTGCACAGCAGGGGGCTCGGCAACGTCTGGCAGCGCCTCTCGCTGACCACGGCCGGTGCCTGGGGAGCCGTCCTGCTGACCTTCGCCGCCGCCCGGACGGTCGGCGGCGGGGACCGGCTCGCCCTGATCGCCGGCCTGATGGGCCTGGCCGTCGTCGTGGTCGTCGCCTCCTGGACGGTGCCCGGCCGCCGGCTGCTGCCCTACTGGGGGCGGGCGGCCGAACTGCTGCACTCCCTTGCCGCCTTCAGCCTGATCCCCCTGCTGCTCTGGTCGGTGGGGCTCTACGGCTATCTGCGCGGCCTCAACGGCTGACCGATCTCGGAGAACGGCGACCATGCACAGCAAACGTGACCAGATCCAGGCGCACCTGTTCATCATGGGCAGGCTGGCCTCGGCCATGCTCAGGAGCGACCCCGACGAACCCGAGAGCCCGCTGGGCCGGACCAACAGAGGTGCCGCGATCGGCGTCCTCATCGCCCTGCTGATCTGCGCCGGCTTCTTCGTCTTCGGGCTCGTCAAACCGGGCGGGAACAACACCTGGCGCTCCACGGGGAACCTGGTGCTCGACAAGCAGACCGGCGCCCGCTACCTCTACCTCGACGGACGGCTGCGCCCGGTACGCAACTACGCCTCCGCCCAGTTGCTCGCGGGCGGTGAGCCGACGGTCAAGTCGGTGCGCACCGATTCGCTCAAGGGCACCCCGCACGGCACGCCCCTGGGCATCCCGGACGGCCCCGAGGCCCTGCCCGCCGCGGCGGACCTGGACACCGGCCCCTGGCTGGTCTGTTCGGCGGTGCGCACCCGCAGCACCGATGTCGTACAGCCCGCCACGGTCCTCGCCATCGGAACGGACGCAGCGGACCAGGTGCCGGGCGCCCGTGGCCTCGGAAACTCGGAAGCGGTGCTGGTCAGGGGCTCGGACGGGACTTCGTACCTGGTGTGGCGGGGCATGCGGCTGCGCCTCGACGCGGACGCGAACGCGGCCGGTTCCCTCGGCTACGGCGGTACCGACGCCCGCCCCGTCTCGGCCGCCTTCCTCGACGCCTTCCCGCAAGGCCCCGACCTGGCCGCGCCCGAGGTGCCCGGACAGGGGGCGCGAGGTCCCTCACTCGCGGGCCGGAGCAGCCGGGTCGGCCAGCTCTTCCGCGTGACCGTGCCCGGTTCCGGACCGCGGTACCACGTGTTGCTGAAGGAGGGACTGGCCCCCGTCAGCGACACGGAGGCGCTGCTGCTGATGGGTGACCCCCGGACGCGGGTGAAGGCGTACGGGGGTGCGGACGTCACCGTACGCCTCCTGGGAGCCGACGCCCTGAGCGAGCACCTGGCGCCCTCCTCCGCCGCGGTCACCGATGCCGCGCTGCCCGCCACGCCGCCCCGGCTGGTCTCCGTGCCCGCGACCTCCGTGGCCTGCGCGGGTGTCGTCTCGGCCGACGGCGAACTCGCGGTGGACGTGCGCCTGCTGCCGGACACCGCGCTGCCGGAGCCCGTGCAGAACCCGGCGCCGCAGGTCCAGCCCGCCTGTCTGACGGTGGACGCGGTGGCGGTACGTCCGGGGAAGGGGGCCCTGGTCAACGCGGTCGGAGCCGGCGGCGACGTCCTGGGTGACACCACGTACGCGGTGACCGACGACGGGGTGAAGTACCGCGTCACCTCCCAGGACGCGCTGAAAGCACTGGGCTACGGCGACGCGGAACGCGTCGCGGTGCCCGCCCAGTTGCTCTCCATGCTGCCCAGCGGACCGGACCTCTCCCCGGCCGCGGCGCAGAACGGGACGGCACGGATCAGCCTGCGCTGCCCCGCGAACGGAACGGACAACTGAGGCGAACCGCCGTGTGTGGCCTCTCGCCCACCTCAGGAAAACCTCAAATCTTTCCCGGACTCATCGTGGTGCCGCGCTGACGGCTGGTGACCGGAGGTGGCGGCGAATGTCCCATCCGTCCGGTCCTCGGCGGGGCGGTGCTCAGAAGAGCGGCCGCGATAAAGTCCGCCGCCGCTCTATTGAGAGTTATTCGAGGAGGTAATTGGTTCGGTGGTGAAGGTGGGTAATTGCCAACGTTCGGAATCTCTGTTTAGCATCGGAGGCCCATGATCCGGTGATCCAACGTGCCGGCGCAGCTGTGTTGTCGGCCCATGGGGCACAGACCCCATGGCTCGGTGACTTCCACCACCGAAAGGCAAGGTTTTCATGGCCATTCAGCAGTCAGAAGAGCAGGCGACGCGCAACGGAATCACGGCGCTCCAAATGGCGCACACCGGCGTTTCCAGGTGCCAGCAGGATGTGCAGAGCACCTCGGCCACTCTCGCCAACGCCTACGGGGGTGTCGACGGCGGCGAATTCCAGAAGCTGCTGTCGCAGTGGAACGGCTACGTCGACACCATCCTCAGGAACATGAACCAGATGATCGACGAACTCGAGGAGACCCTCAAGTCGAACCAGCTGCTGCAGAGTTCGACGGTCGACAGGATCGGCGAGCAGGCCTCCCGCGGACCGGCCGTGTTCGACGTCCTCAGCGGGTCCGCGGCCGGCCGCTAGGCCCGCCACCGCTCCACTGCTTCCTCCGCGGGCCCCGCCCACTGGCCCGCCGGAAATGCCACTCTCTCGGCGAAAACGAGGACCACATGAGCAACTTCAGTGACGGCTACATCCATGTCGACTTCCTGCACGCGGACAACGCGGGGCAGGACATGATTCAGCAGTCGCAGGCCATCGCCAACATCGTCGCCCATCTCGAGAACGAGCTCAGCGAGCTCAAGCAGAGCTGGATCGGTGAGGACAAGGACGCCTACACCGAGGTGCAGAAGGCGTGGGACACGGCTGTGGACAACATCTCGAAGCTGCTGGGTCAGTACCAGTTGCTGCTGCAGGAAATCACCGGGGACTACTCGCGCCAGGCGCGCAGCCGGTCGGAGGCATGGCAGTCCGTCAAGATCGGCGCCTGATCACCTGACCGCGTCCCGTGTCGTCGGCCCGGCCGTGCCGGGCCGGGCCGGTGACACGGGTCGTCCGACCACCGGATGCCGCGGCATCCCGCCTGGATGGGGAATGGCATGGCCAAGACCGAGACTCTCGACGTCGACTTCCTGAACCAGTTCATCAGGAACCACATCGAAGAGTTCACCAATGATCTGTCGAAGATCATGAAAGATGACGCGAACGGAAACGCGATCACGTACATCGCCGAGGGGAAGCTGACCCCGGGCACCCTGGCACTGACCAAGCCACTGGCCATCGGCCGGATGGCCGGTGACAACAGCGGTGTCGCCGGCGCCTCGCTCAACAAGGCGATCCAGGCGATGGCGGAGAGCATCAGCAAGGTGATCAAGGATCACCAGGTCCTTTTCGGGGACATCGAGCAGGCACTCCGGGACACCATCACGGAGATGAAGCAGACCCAACAGGCGAGCCTGGACAAGATGTCGTCCACGAAATTCACCGAAATCTTCGAGCCCGTGCAGGGTGACCTGAGCGGTTCGGCTCAGGATTCGACCTCGACCTCGACCTCGGCCACCGGTGCCGGGTCGAAAAGCAGCTAGGCGCCCCGGAGTACTGACATGGTCGACGCGCAGCGGAACAACGATGACAACTGGAAAAAGGCAGTTGACATGCTCACGGGTTATATACTGCCCGAGAGGGGTGCGCTGTTCGACCAGCTCAAGGGCAATGACGGCATTCCGCTGATGCATGTGCGACTGGACCGCGTCGGGCGAGCTCCGGTCTCCGGCTTCATCGCGTCGGGTGGCTGGCAGACCCAAGGCACCGACTACACCATCCCGTTCTACCGCAACTACGACCATCACGATCAGACCTCCTCCGGCACCAAGCTCGACGCCTATCGGGTGCACATCACCTTCATCGGGCGCTCCGGCAGCGCGCTTCCGCCCAGCGGGGACGACGTGCTGCAGGGAACGGAGAGGACGAGCGAGTACCTCAAGGACAAGGGCGGCTGGAACAAGGAAGGAGGATACGTCGAGTGGAACACGCAGCCCCTCGCGCAGTATGTGAACGGTTCCTCCAGCGCCCTGTGGCAGTTGATGCTCTGGCCCTTCAGCACCCAGGGCTACGAGAAGTACGGCATTTCCGTAGCCGACGCTGACGCCGTCGACCTGGGCTCCTTCAACGACGCGGCGAAGACCTTCGACCGTGTCGTCAAGTTCTTCGAGGACGCCGCCGACACCGTCGGGCAGTGGGAGAAGGAGGACATCGGAGACGGCAGCGAGTCGTGGGCCGGCACCGGCGCCAGCATCTTCAAGGAACTCATTCACAAACTGGCGCAGAACTACAAGGGTTACGCCGAGCAGGTCGGCGGCGGCGACCACGGCTCGTCCAACATGCTTGAGGACAACGCCGTCACGTCGAAGCCGGCGCGTGCTCTCGCCGAGGCGCAGACGCTCCTCTACAACGCGGCGAACGACCTGCACACCGCCTGGCGGGCCTGGAAGCCCGAAAGCTCCCCGCATCGCTGGCTGTACGACATGCTGCAAGAGGCCCGCATGCATGTCCTGGACAAGAACATCACCCCCACGGAGATCGACACCGAAGGGGGGCCTCGGCATTACCGGACCATTGTGCGCGCGGCCGCCGGGTTCCAGGTCGACATCTCCATCGGCGGCACATCCTATGGCGTGATCGACGACATGGAGACCTGGAAGAGGATCGGCGACGAGGCGGTCCGTCGGTGGACCGAATCCGCCCAGCAGGTTCTGGGAGTGGCCGGCGCCCAGGCGATCACGAAGATAAATGATGCATTGCAGACGGCGTCGGCAGCGTTCGACACCACCGTGACGGACAAGGACAAGCGTTCCCTGTCCGACATCGCCACCAAGGAGGAGAACAAGAAGGAGAAGGCCGACACCGCCAAAGAGAAGGCGGACGCGGCGAAGGAGAAGGAGGAGGCGAAGAAGGAGAGGGAGCAGGAGAAGGCGGAGGCCGCCAAGGAGAAGGAGGCGGCGAAGGAGGAGGCGGCCAAGGAGAAGGCCGCGGCCAAGGAGGAGCAGGCGAAGGAGAAGGCGGAGGCCGCCAAGGAGAAAGAGGCGGCGAAGGAGGAGGCCGCGAAGGAGAAGGCCGCGGCCAAGGAGGAGCAGGAGCAGCAGAAGGCGGAGGCCGCGAAGGAGAAGGAGGCCGCGAAGGCGGAGCAGGAGCAGCAGAAGGCGGAGGCCGCGAAGGAGAAGGAGGCCGCGAAGGCGGAGCAGGAGCAGGAGAAGGCGGAGGCGAAGAAGGAGCAGGAGGCGGCGAAGCAGCAGAACGAGCAGGACCGCGCCGACGCGAAGAAGCAGGCCGAGGAGCAGTCCGCTCTGGCGGCCCAGCAGGCGACTCAGCAGCGGGCCGACGCGGAGAAGGACCGGGCTGCGGCCAAGGCGGAGGCCGCGAAGGAGAAGGAGGCCGCGAAGGCGGAGCAGGAACAGCAGAAGGCGGAGGCCGAGCAGGAGAAGGCTGCCGCGAAGGAGGAGCAGGAGCAGGAGAAGGCGGAGGCGAAGAAGGAGCAGGAGGCGGCGAAGCAGCAGAACGAGCAGGACCGCGCCGACGCGAAGAAGCAGGCCGAGGAGCAGTCCGCTCTGGCGGCCCAGCAGGCGACTCAGCAGCGGGCCGACGCGGAGAAGGACCGGGCTGCGGCGAAGAAGGAGCAGGAACAGGAGAAGGAGGCCGCGAAGGCGGAGCAGGAACAGCAGAAGGCGGAGGCCGAGCAGGAGAAGGCTGCCGCGAAGGAGGAGCAGGCG